>CBFGWJ010000058.1:0-8886 GCA_965652335.1 uncultured Gammaproteobacteria bacterium
CTTTCGAATACAGGCTTCAGGAGATGAGTCCGCATGAACGCCAATAATGACAACAGCCCACAGGAAACGCCGGATTCATCGCGCATGAGCCGCTTTGGCTTCAAAAAGCCGCGCATCTTTCCGCCGGTGTGGTTGCTGCTCTGCCTGCTGGCACTGGTGGCGCTGGACCGCTGGTTACCCATCGCCCAGCTCTATCCTTCGCTGTCACGCTGGTGGAACTGGCTGGTGGTACTGCCCGGCCTGGTGCTGATCATCATCGCCCTGGGCGGCTTCAAGAAAGCCGACACGGGAGCCGTTCCGTTCAGTAAATCCACCGCACTGGTCACCGATGGCATCTACCGCTTCACCCGCAACCCCATGTACCTGGGAATGGCATTGATCCTGGCCGGAGTGGCCATCCGGCTGGGCACGCTGTCGGCCTGGCTGCCGGTGGTGTTCTTCATTTTCATCATCCAGCGGCAGTTCGTGCGCAACGAGGAAATTTTCCTCACCGCCATCTACGGCGACGAGTATCGCGCGTACTGCCGTAAAGTCCGGCCCTGGTTGTAATTCCGGGCACGCGGGCTGGTATTTTTTCGATGAGATTAAAAGCCCTTTACGTGGCAAACTGACGGGCAACCGGAGTTTGCCTTTCCGTTGCAAAGGAGCATCGCCATGAAACCGCCAGTTCATGCCTGCCTTGCAGGCACCTTGTTGATGTGGTCAGTCGCCAGCCTGGCCCAGGCGCCCATCATCTACCCCGCTGGCGGCCAAAGTCCCGAACAGCAACAGAAGGACCAGGGCGAATGCCAGGTTTGGGCCACGCAAAACACCGGCATCGATCCTGCCGCTTTGGCCGCGGCGCCACCCCCGGCATCCAGTTCCGGTGGCGGCGAACGGGTCCGCGGTGCGGCCAGGGGTGCCTTGGGTGGCGCGGCCATCGGTGCCATTGCCGGTGACGCCGGTGAAGGCGCAGCCATCGGGGCGGTGGTCGGCACCATGGCCGGAGGCCGCAGGTCGAGGCAGAACCAGGCTGCGCAGCAACAAACCAGCCAGGCGCAGACCCAGCAGCAGCTGGACACCTGGTACCGGGCGGTTGGCGCCTGCATGACCGCACGCAACTACACCGTCAGCTGAACGCGGGAGAACGACATGCATTCATCCACAAAGGCCATTGCATTCACCCTCGCCTGCCTGGCTGCGAGCCCTGCTTTCGCTGCGGATTTTGACGGCAGCCAACCGCTGATTTGCGCAACCATCGAAGCGCGCGATTGCGTGCTGCAGTCAAGCTGTTTCAGTGGCGAGGCCAAGGAGGTCGGCGCGCCGGCGTTTTTCCGCGTCGACTTCAAACAAAAGACGATCCACGGCAAGGAACGTTCCGCACCCATCACCTCGATCGAGGAGAGTCCCGCCGCACTGTTGCTGCAAGGTGTGGAGAGCGGCTATGCCCTGTCGATCGGCATCGACAGGCAGGATGGTGACTTTTCCGCTTCGATAACCAACTTCGAAGGCACTTTCCTGCTGTTCGGGTACTGCACGGTGCTATAGCGCCAGCGGGCACTGCGCACAAAAAAGGGGCCGCCTGGCCCCTTTTTCAGTATTACCCGGACAAAACGATCAGACCTGCACCTGGGCCGCCAGCAAGGCCACGCGACGGTGCTGCATTTTCAGGCTGCGTTCCAGTTCGTGATAACGATCGGCCAGGGCCTGCTTTTCTGCTTCAACGCGCGCCGAGAATGCCGCTTTTTCCGCATCGAAGCGGGCGGATAGCGCAGCCTTTTCGGCATCGAACCGGTCAGACAGGGCCTGCTTGCCGAGCTGCACGCGCTCGATCTGCAACTGCTGCCATTCCTTCACGGTTTCCACAAACTGCGCGTACTCCTGCTCCAACTGTTCCTTCCAGCCGGCGCCGCCATCCTGGATGCGCTCCAGCTTCTGCTGCGCACGCTTGAATTCCATATTGAGTTTGGCGCGCAATACCTTGAACGCAGGCGCGCGTTTGCGGTTTTTCACCAGGCCCAGCAGGGCGCAGGTGGAAATGAACCACTTGTTGATATCCAGGTGCCACCAGCGGATGCCGTTGCGGTAGTCGCTCTGGAACAGGTGGTGGTAATTGTGGTAACCCTCGCCGTAGGTGATCAGCGCCAGGAAATGATTGTCACGGGCTGAGTTTTCATCGGTGTAGGGTTGCGTACCCCACATGTGGGCCAGCGAATTAATGAAGAAGGTCACGTGGTGGCTGACCACCAGCCGCGCCACGCCAGCCAGCAGGAACATGCCCAGCATGTCGCCGGTGAGCCAGCCCAGGAACAGCGGCAGCGCCAGGTTGGTGAGCCAAACCAGGGTCCAGTACCAGCGGTGCTGGAAGGCCGCGACCTTGTCCTTGAACAGGTCGGGCACGATGCTGTAATCCACCTCGCCGCTCGGGTAGTCCTTCAGCATCCAGCCGATATGGGCGAACCAGAAACCGCGGCCAATGGAATACGGATCCTTGTCGTTGTCATCCACATCGCGGTGGTGCACGCGATGGCGCGCCGACCAGACGATGATGCTGTTCTGCAAGGCCATGCCACCGAATATGGCCAGGAACCACTTCAGGATGGGGTGCGCTTCGTAAGTACGGTGCGACCACAGGCGATGGTAGCCACTACCGATGCCGATGCCGTTGAGCACCATGAAAATGCCAAAGAAGGTCCAGGCCCAGGAGTCGTAGCCGTGCACGATGCCATACCAGGGCACGACCGTGATCGCCGCGAGGAAAGTCAATCCCAACACGGCGGTTACCGTCCAGTTCACGGTACCGCTGGAAGGTGAGGTATTGCCCTGTTCGGGCGCGGAAGCAGATTCCGTCATCAATGTGTTCCTGTGTTCAGAATTTCGGGTGCCTGCACCCGGCCACGGCCGGGCAGCAGAAGAATGGCGCTAACTTTACCGCAAAAAGATTGCAGCTTGGAGATTTTTCCGGCATTCAGGTTCGCATTCCAACGCCGCGGTGCAGCAACCACAGGCACCAGCTGAACAGCAGGGCACCGGCCACCAGGATGACGCCATAAGTTTGCAACAGGCTGACATCGGACACGCCCAGGATGCCGTAGCGGAAGCCATTGACCATGTACAGGATCGGGTTGAATACCGACACCTTCTGCCAGAACTCGGGCAGCAGGTCGATGGAATAGAACACACCGCCCAGATAGGTGAGCGGTGCCAGCACAAAAGTCGGAATGATGGCAATGTCATCGAACTTCTGCGCGAATATGGCGTTCACCATTCCTGCCAGTGCGAAAACAACCGCGGTGAGCAGCAACACGCTGAGCGCCACCAGCAGATGAGTTACCTGCAAGTGGGTGAAAAACAGCGACACCAGCAACACCACGAAACCCACCATCAGGCCGCGCACCAGGGCGCCAGCCACGTAACCGGACATGATGATCCAGTTGGGCAGCGGTGAAATCAGCAATTCTTCGATGTGCTTGCCGAACTTGGCGCCGAAAAACGACGACACCATGTTGCCGTAGCTGTTGGTGATCACCGACATGATCACCAGGCCCGGCACGATGTACTCCATGTAGGTAAAGCCATCCATTTGGCCGATGCGGCTGCCGATCAGCTCACCGAAAATGATGAAATACAGCGACATGGTGATGGCCGGGGGCACGATGGTCTGGCCCCAGATGCGCAGGATGCGGGTAATTTCCTTGCGCACGATGGTGGTGAAGCCTACCCAGTTGGTATTGACGCTCATGCCCGGCCTCCCTGGCCGGCGGCCCTGGCCTGGCCGTGGTCCCGCAACTGGCTGGCGTCCTGCTTCGGATTGTTTTGTTTGGGGTTGTTTTGTTCCAGCATCCCGAGAAACAGTTCTTCCAGGCGATTGGCCTTGTTGCGCATGCTCAGCACATGGATGCCTTCCCGGTCCAGCGCGGCAAACAGGCTGTTGAGAGACTTGGCCTTGGGCACGGAAGCTTCCAGCGTGCGCGGATCCGGCAGGCTGATATGCATGCCTTCCACCGTGGGCGGCTGCTGCAGCGACTCGCGCAGGTCCAGCACGAACGTTTCGACCTGCAATTGCGCCAGCAGGCTTTTCACATCAGTGTCCGCCACGATCTGGCCCCTGTCGATGATGGCGATGTTGCGGCACAGTTGTTCGGCTTCTTCAAGGTAGTGCGTCGTAAGGATGACGGTGGTTCCTGCTTCGTTGATGCCCTTGATGAACTCCCACATCGAGCGGCGGATTTCGATATCCACGCCGGCGGTGGGTTCATCCAGGATCAGCAGGCGCGGCTCATTCACCATGGCGCGGGCGATCATCAGGCGCCGCTTCATGCCGCCTGAAAGCGTGCGCGACGGTTTGAAAGCCTTGTCCCAGAGCTGCAATTGCCGCAGGTATTTTTCAGCCCGGTCGGTGGCAATGCGCCGCGGAATGCCGTAATACCCGGCCTGGTTCACCACGATCTCGAACGGCTTTTCAAACATGTTGAAGTTCAGTTCCTGCGGCACCAGGCCGATGTAACTCATGGCCTTTGAACGCTGCTTCTGGACGCTGGTGCCGAACACCAGCGACTCACCCGAGGTGGCATTCACCAGCGAGGAAACAATGCCGATCAAGGTGGACTTGCCCGCGCCATTGGGGCCCAGCAGGGCAAAAAAATCTCCTTCGAGCACGTTCAGTGAAATGCCCTTGAGCGCTTCCACGCCGTTGCCGTAGGTTTTCCGCAGGTCTTTGATTTGCAGTGCATACATCGAAGGGGGTTTCCCGGGAGTATTCTGATTGGAGCGATGCCTATCCTAGCCCAGGCCGGCATGCGCATGTAATGGGCCTGGATGATCCCTTGAGGCTTGGTAACCCATATGGTGCGCAAATCGCGCCAGTTCAATGTCTGTCTCGCTGCCGGCGCAATTCCGGCTCACATATTCGCACCGCGCGCAGGATGCGAAAATGACTATCCACCTATGGACACCAGCGATTTGAACCCCTATCTTGGCCGCTTCAACACAAGCAGAAGAACGCATTCCGCATGCCCAATCACAATTCTCACCCGGTTCAAACACTGTTGGCGGGCTCAATCGCCTGGCTGGTCCTCGGCAGCAACCCCGCGATTGCCGATGCGGGCACCACGCTGGAAATGAGCCAGTGCGAGTTGCGCCTGCCGGGCACCAGCCTGACGGCGCCGGCCGAGTGCGGCTGGTTTGAAGTGGCGGAAAACCCGGATGAGCCGGACGGGCGAAAAATCAGCCTGCGCGTGGCGCGTGTTCCCGCCCAGGGGCGCAGCGTGGAACCTGATCCGTTGGTACTGTTTGCCGGCGGCCCGGGGCAGGCGGCCAGTGAAGCCTGGCTGATCGTGGCGCCGGCATTCAACAAATTGATGGAAAACCGCGATGTGTTGCTGATCGACCAGCGCGGCACGGGGCAATCCAGTCCCCTGAAGTGCCGGCAACTGGGCCTGGACGAAGCGCTGCTGCAGGACTGGGAGGATCTCGAGCAGGTCACCCAGGAGTGCCTGGACGAACAGCAGGGTGATCCGCGTTACTACACCACTACCATTGCCATGCAGGATTACGACCAGGTGCGGGCCGCTCTGGGTTACGAGCAGCTCAACCTGTTTGGCGTGTCCTATGGCACCCGCGCCGCGCAGGTTTACCTGCGGCTGTTCCCGGAGCACGTGCGTACCGTGGTGCTGGACAGCGTCGTGCCACAAACCCTGGCGCTGGGCAGCGAGCATGCGCTGAAGCTGGACCAGGCGCTGGACCGTATCCTGGACAGCTGTGAAGCCAACGCCGATTGCCGCCAGGCTTTTCCCGATACGCGCGAGAACCTGCGCCGGATAGCGCAAGCCGTGCAGGAGAATCCGGTAATGCTTACGGTGGACCACCCCATCACCGGGCAGCCCGCGGAGCTCAGGTTTGACCGCGACGTGCTGGGCAGCGCCATTCGCTTTCTCAGCTACAGTTCGGAAACCCAGGCGCTGCTGCCGCTGCTGATTCATGAAGCGTCCACCACCGGGGATTACAGCCGCATCGCCAGCCAGCTGATGATTACCGCTGCCGGCCTGTCGGACAGCATCGCCCAGGGCATGGAAATGTCGGTAACCTGCGCGGAGGATTTTCCACGCTTTGACCAGATCCCGCAGGACAACGATCCCTATCTGCTGGGCAACAGCCTGCGGCGCGCCTCCGAGATCCGCTGCGATGTCTGGCCGCGCGGCCCGGTGCCGGCCGATTTCAACGAGCCGGTGGTGAGCGACAAGCCTGTGTTGTTGTTGTCCGGCGAATTCGACCCGGTCACGCCCCCCGAATACGCCGAACAGGTTTTGCAGCACCTCAGCAACGGCAAGCACCTGGTGGCGCCCGGCCAGGGCCACAGCGTCACGGGCAAGGGTTGCCTGGGCAAACTGGTCACGGAATTCATCGAAAAAGCCGACCACAGCCAGCTCGACACCAGCTGCATATCACAACTGCAGGCCTCGCCCTGGTTCATGTCGCTGACGGGGCCAAAACCATGATCGTCGTTCGCAACCTGCACAAATCCTTCGGCGAAGTGAAAGCCGTGCGCGGCGTGAGCTTCGAAGCCCGTGACGGTGAAATCACCGGCCTGCTCGGCCCCAACGGCGCCGGCAAGACCACCACCCTGCGCATGCTGTATTCACTGCTGCCACCCGATGAGGGCGAAATCCGGATCGACGGGCTCGACCCCGGCACTGATGCCATGGAGATCAAGCGCACCCTGGGCGTGGTGCCCGACAGCCGTGGTCTGTACAACCGGCTCACCGCCCGCGAGAACATCGAGTATTTTGGTGAACTGCACGGCATGACACGCGAGCAGATGAAGGATCGCATCGCCGAGCTGACCAAAACTCTGGGCATGGAGGAATTCATCGACCGGCGCACCGAGGGTTTTTCGCAGGGGCAGCGGGTGAAAGTCGCCATTGCCCGCGCCATGGTGCACAGCCCGCAGACGGTGCTGCTCGACGAGCCCAGCAACGGCCTGGACGTGATGGCCACGCGTGCTCTGCGCAACTACATTCTCAGCCTGAAGCGCGATGGCCACTCGGTGGTGCTTTCCACGCACATCATGCAGGAAGTGGCGGCCTTGTGTGACCGCATCATCATCATCGCCAAGGGCGAGGTGGCGGCGGATGGAACCAAGGAGGAACTGATGCAGCGCAGCGGCGCCGACACGCTGGAAGATGCTTTCGTAAAGCTGATCGGATCGGATGAGGGGCTGCTGGCATGAGCAACGAAAAGAACAAGGGCTTCGGCGGCATCAGCACCGTATTCCGCAAGGAGTGCCGCGAAAATTTCAGGGATCGCCGGGCAGTGTTCAACACGCTGCTGCTGGGGCCCATCCTGTTTCCCTTCATGTTCATCGCACTGGTGTGGTTCACCACGGCCGCCGAACAGGAACGTGCCGAGAAAACCCTGGAAATCCCGGTGATCGGTGCTGAACTGGCGCCCAGCCTGATCCGCTTCCTGGAGCAGCAGGGCATGGTGGTCAAGCCGCCGCCGGCGGATCCCGAGGGCGTGGTTCGCAGCCAGGAAGAAATGGCGGTGCTGCGCATACTGCCCGAATATCCGGAAAAATGGCTGGCCGGCGAGCCGGCGCCGGTGGAAGTGATTGCCGATCCGTCACGGCAGGAGTCGTCGGTAACCATACGCCGGGTCAAAACCCTGCTGGCCATGTATGCCCAGCAAACCGGCATACTGCGCCTGCAGCTGCGCGGCGTGGCCCCGCAGGTGATGATGGCGGTGGACGTGCAGGACGTGGACCTGTCCACGGCCAAGAGCCGCGCCATCCTGGCGATGATTTTCCTGCCCTACGTGCTGATGATCACGGCATTTACCGGCGGCATGCACCTGGCGATGGATACCACGGCGGGTGAAAAGGAGCGCAAGAGCCTGGAACCGCTGCTGATCAACCCGGTGCCCCGCTGGCAGATCATGGTGGGCAAGCTGGTCACCACCACTTTGTTTGCCATGGCTTCGCTGGCGTTGACGCTGGTGTCGTTCAAACTGGTGCTGCCGCTGATGCCGGTGGGCGCGTTCGGCATCGACCTCAGCCTCTCGATCATGGCTCTGCTGCATATCCTGCTGATCATTGCGCCGGTGGCAATACTCGCGGCCAGCCTGCTGACGCTGCTGGCTTCATTCGCCAAAACCTACCGCGAAGCGCAGTCCTACATGAGCCTGGTGGTGATGATTCCGCTGATTCCGAGCATCATTTTCATGGCCAACCCGATCAAGCCGGAGCTGTTCATGATGCTGGTGCCGCTGTTCTCGCAGAACCTGCTGATCGGCGAGATCATTCGCGGCGATGCGATTCCGGCGCTCTGGTATGCGGTTTCCATCAGCAGCACGCTGGTGATCGGGCTGGTGCTGGCGATAGTCGCCGCAACGCTGTACAACCGCCCAAAGCTGATTTTCAGCGGATCATAACCACTCTTCATCAGCCCGGCATTTTCCAATCGGCAGCCGGGTATTTCCAATCGTCATCCCGGCCTTGAGCCGGGATCCAATTCCACGTTTTGATCAGCTGAGCCGCCGCCTGGCTTTGTCTCCTGTGTAATCAACTGGCCCGATGGCGGTCAGGCCTTCCGGTCCTGGGCTTGGCTAGCTGCGGTTCCAGCCCCAGCTGGGGGATTCCCTTCCTGTCCCCGAGTCCGCCGCCCTGCGGGTGCCCTCGCCAATGGGGCGCTGCGGCGGCCGGCAATACTCCTGTCCTGAGTCGGATTGCCTCTCGGGCACATCCCTGTGCCCTCGACCGCCGCCTCGCCGCATTGACTCGGCGGCTACCAGGGGCCAGGAAGGGAATCCCCCACCCGGGGCCTGGCGTACCAGAGCCATCAGGAATGAAGCCTTTAAGTACCCAGAGCCAGCGGCTGGTATTCCCCCCGTGGCACATGGTAGCTGCCGAAG
>CBFGWJ010000059.1:0-8776 GCA_965652335.1 uncultured Gammaproteobacteria bacterium
ACCTCGACTGGCCGATCGGTAAAAAGAGCCTGGTTACCCTGGCGGGGATCGGGAAACTGGCGAACTGGCTGCGGGAGAACCCGGCCGATGTGCTGCACGCTCACTCGCGCCTGCCGGCCTGGATCTGCCGCCTGGCCTTGCGCCGGCTGCCGGCCGACCAGCGCCCGGCCTTTGTCACCAGCATGCATGGCCACTACTCGGTGAATCGCTACAGCGCCGTGATGGCCAGCGGCGACCGGGTGATTGCGGTATCCGACCACATTCGTGAATACACCCTGCGCAATTACCCCGGATTGAATGCCGCCCGCGTGGTGACGGTTCACGGCGGTACCAGCCCGGACGAATTTCCTTTCGGCCACCAGCCATCTGATCAATGGTGGCAGAACACTCTCAACGAATTCCCCGAACTGCGCGGCAAACGCCTGCTGTGCCTGCCCGGCCGCCTTTCGCGCTACAAAGGCCATGGCGTGTTCGTCGAACTGCTGGCGGCACTGCGCCAGGAGTTTCCCGATGTGCATGGTGTGGTGATAGGCCAGGCCAGGAAGGGTTCCCGCTACCGCAGCGAACTGGAGGGCCTGGCGGAACGCAGCGGCGTCCTTCCACGGCTGACCTTCACCGGCGCACGCACCGACATGCGCGACTGGCTGGCAGCCTGCGACATCGTTTACAGCCTTTGCTCCGATCCGCCGGAAGCCTTTGGCCGCACGGTTCCCGAGGCGCTGCGCCTGGGCGTGCCGGTGATCGGCTGGAACCACGGCGGCGTGGCTGAAACCCTGGCGGCGATGTTTCCGCAGGGCGCGGTCAGCCCGGACGATGGGGTCTCGCTGCTGCACCGCACGCGCAGCTTCCTGCAACACGCTCCGAAGGTATTGCCCAGCAACGCCTTCCTGCTGGAAGACTCCATGCAGAAAACCCTGCAGGTGTATCAATCCCTGCTGCCACCCACCAAGGAAGAGTCCTCGAAATGATGCTCCTGGCCCGCCGACTTCAAACCGAATGGCCGAGCTGGATGGCCGTCGCCTTCATCGCCCTGCTGCCGTTCGGGCGGCTGGCCGAAGTACCGCTGTCCGTGTTTGCGCTGGCGCTGCCGTTCGTGGCCCGTTCGCCGGCCAACCGGGCACGGCTCAAGACAGTGGCGCCGATGCTGGTCGCCCTGTTCCTGTGCTTCTGGCTGCCGATGGTGCTGTCCTGCTTCGATTCCATGGCGCCGCAGAAAAGCGCCTCGCAAACCCTGGCCGCCCTGCGCTTCCTGGCTGCCGCCTGCTCCATGGCCGTGCTGCTGAGCCTGCCGTCGGCGCGCTGGCGGGTGCTGCGCTGGAGCGCCTTCCTGCTGCTGTTCTGGGCGGTTGATGGATTCGTGCAGTTGTTGCTGGGCGCCGACCTGTTTGGCATCGCCATGCACCCCGACCGCCTCAACGCACTGTTTGTCCAGAAGTACCAGTTCTATGGCCCCACCCTGGCCATGCTCTCACCGCTGCTGCTGGAGTATGCACGGCGGGAATGGGCGCCCTGGGCCTGGGCGGTGTCGTTCACACTGGTGCTGGGCGCGGTGCTGATTTCCGGCATGCGGGCTGGCTGGCTGACCATGGCCGTGGTGCTGCTGACCTACGTGCTGCTGATGTTCCAGCGCGAAAACCGCGAGTTGCGGCGCATGATGCTGTCGGTGCCGCTGCTGGCGGTGTTGATCCTTTCGTTCAGCTACTTTGCCTCGCCGCTGTTCCAGCAGCGCATTGAAAGTACACGAGCCGCCTACCTCGATGAAGGCGCGGAGCTCGATGAAGCCACCAGCAACCGCCTGCCCATTTTCACCACGGCCTGGAACATGTACGTGCATCACCCGGTCAACGGCGTGGGTGTGCGGGCCTTTCCGGTGGCCTACATGGTTTACGCGGCCGAGGATGATATCCACATCCGGAAGTCCGGCGGCGTTTCCGGCGCCACCCACGCGCACAACGTGGTGCTGGAGGTGATGGCGGATACCGGCACCATCGGCCTGCTGGGCCTGTTGCTGGGCGCGGTGCTGGCGTTGCGCTGGTGGTGGCGGGGCTCGCCGGCCCAGCGGCAGGACAGCTTCCCCTTCCTGCTGGCGGTACTGCTGATCCTGTTTCCGCTCAATTCACATTTCGCGATTTACGGTACCTACACCTCGTCGCTGCTGTGGTTCCTGCTGGGGCTGTGGGCCTCAACCTCAAGGCCCGCGCTGGCGGCGGCAGGCGGCCCCGTGACGGCAGGCGGCCCGGCCCCCGGCGAGGGCGCTGCGGAAAGCCGCTGACCGGATTCACGCCCGGCTTCAGGAGGCGTTTCCAGAGCCCTGACTCAGAGCCCTGACTCAGGCCCCCGCGGACCCCGGTTCAAACCATCGAGCGCAGGATGGCGGCGGTGATCAGCGCCACCGTCAGCAGGAAAAACAATCGCAGCAGGGTTTTCATGTTGATTCGCGCAGGGCTCCTTAGGGCTTGCCCTTCATTATGAATAAAAAGGCGGCTCGCCGGGTGGGCGGGTCTTGAAGCGCCGGTGCACCCACCAGTACTGGTCGGGACGCGACCGGACCATGGTTTCGGTCAGCTGATTGATGCGCGTGAGGTCCTGCACCGGGTTCTCGCCGGGAAATTGATCCAGCGCCGGCCATACCTCCACCCGGTACCGACGCTGGTCGGGGTCGTAGTAGGGGAACATGGGCACCACCGCGCAGCCCGTCAACTGCGCCAGCTTGCGGGTGGCCAGGAGGCTGGCGGCGGGAATGTTGAAGAACGGCGCAAATTCCGACTCCCTGGGGCCGAAATCCTGGTCCGGCGCATACCACACCGCACCGCCGCGCCGCAGCAGCCGGATCGCGCTGCGCAGGTCGCGTTTGCTGATCATGTCATCGGCGTAGCGGCTGCGGCCACGATTCTGGTACCACTCCAGCACCGCGCTGCGCAGTGGCCGGTAGATGCCCGCTGATTCAATCCGGTGACGCATCAGTTCCCGCCCGAAGAACCAGGCGCCGATTTCCAGGCAGGTGCTGTGCAGCGTGAGGACCAGCACGCCGCGGCCCTGGGCGCTGATGGTATTCAGGTTCTCGAATCCTTCCACCTGGCCCAGGCCATCCAGGCGCAGCGAAGGCGACCAGCTCCAGGCCGTTTCAAAAACCGTGCGGCCCAATGAAGTGAAGGTGGCTTTTCGCAATGCCCGGCGTTGTGTGGCGTCCAGTTCGGGAAAACACCGTTCCAGGTTGCGCTCAACGACGCGCCGCCGGCTCTTCATGGCCATGCTCATCAGGCCACCCAGCGGCACGGCCAGAACGTGACCCAAGCGATACGGCGTGCGCGCCAGCAGCCAGAGAAACGCCGCGGCCAGCCAGCCTGGCCAGTTTCCGGGGGCAAACGAAGGTCGGGCGGGGGCGGGCTTTGGCATGGGGCTATTGTTACTGTTCAGCCGGCCAAGTCCAAGCGCGAAGTTGCGAACCCGGGTCCGGGCTGGCTGGCGCGAGGCGGTGGTATACTTTTTTCCATTCCAATGCCGCCGGGGCTGCATCATCGTGCGCCTGCTCTATTCATCCGCGCTGTACCTGCTTGCGCCCCTCATATTCCTGTATCTGTGGTTGCGCGGCTGGCAGGACCGCGGATACTGGAAACGCTGGGGCGAGCGCCTCGGGCTGTGGCGGCAGATCGCTGAACCCGGTGGCATCGTGGTGCACGCCGTGTCGGTGGGTGAGGTGAACGCCGCCGAACCGCTGGTGCGGCAATTGCTGCGCCAGTACCCGGAAATGCCGGTCACCGTAACCTGCTTCACCGCCACCGGCTCACAGCGGATTCGCGCATTGTTTGGCGACAGTGTGTCGCACGGCTACTGGCCGATGGATTTCCCCGGTGCCGTGCGGCGGTTCCTGCGCCATTGCCGCCCGCGCCTGGTGGTGATCGTTGAGACGGAAATCTGGCCGAATTTCTACGCCAGCGCACAGCAACATGATGTGCTCCTCATGCTGGTGAACGGGCGCATATCCAACCGCACGTTTGGCAGCTACCGAAGGTTTCGCCGCCTGGTGGCCGGCGCCTTGAGCTGCGCCAGCAGCATCGCCGCGCAAAGCGCCGAGGACCAACACCGCTTCCTGGCCCTGGGCGCTCCGCCGGAGCGCACCTGGTTGAGCGGCAACCTCAAGTTTTCCCTGCAGTTGCCATCCGGCATCGATGAAAAAGGCCGCGCCCTGCGCAATTCCTGGGGAGCTGACAGGCCCGTATGGCTGGCGGCCAGCACCCGCGAGGGCGAAGAGCAAATCGTTCTGACGGCATTTGCCGGTGTGCGCCAGAAAATTCCCAACGCCCTGCTGGTGATCGTGCCGCGACACCCGGAGCGCTTTGAAGAGGTGGCGAAGCGGGTGATGGCCAGCGGCTTCAGCCTGTCACGGCACAGCCAGCCGGCGAGCGGGCTGGATTCGGTAGAGTGTTACCTGGTGGATGCCATGGGCGAGCTGCTGGGTTTCTACGCGGCCTGCGACCTGGCGTTTGTCGGCGGTAGCCTGGCCCGCACCGGTGGGCACAACGTGCTGGAAGCCGCGGCCCTGGGTAAGCCGGTGCTGGTGGGGCCGAATACCCACAACTTCGCCGAAATCACCGCGGCGCTGGTGGCCGCCGGTGGAGCGCTGCGCGTGACAGATGCCATCAGCCTCGAGTCGGCAGTGACCGAACTGCTGGAAGATACGCCCAGGCGACAGGCCATGGGGGCGGCCGGCCTGGCGCTGATGCAGCGGGAACAGGGTGCGTTAAACCGCACCCTGCATGAAATAGCCGAGTTGCTGAATCACTCCAGCAGCTGATTCACCACCGCCAGGTCTTCCGAGGTCAGCAGGCCAGCAGCCGCCTTGAGGCGCAGGTGGTTGACGATGTAGGCGTGGCGAGCGATCGAATTGTCGCGCTGCGCCTGGTAGTAACGCTGTTCGGCAATCAGTACGTCAACGATGGTGCGGGTGCCCACTTCAAAGCCGGCCTGGGTGGCCTGCAGCGCGCTTTCCGCGGAGATCACCGCCTGGCCAAAGGCTTCGACTTCCTGGATACCCGCCAGCACCGCGCGGTAGGCGTTCTGTGTCTGCCGCTCGGTAATGCGCTGCTGGTCGTCCAGGTCTTCACCCGCGGCGTCCATCAACAGGCCGGCCTGGCGGGTACGGGAACTGACATAGCCGCCCTGGTAAATCGGCACGCTCAGCTGCAGGCGCAGCTGCGTATCCTGGTTGCCCAGGCTGGTGGTGCCGATGGGTTGCTGGAAGTCGTTGCGCAGCACGTATTCGTTGTTGGTGAAGTCGGTGTAGCTGGCCACCAGGTCCAGGGTGGGATAGTGCCCGGCGCGTTGCAGGCGCACATTGGCATCGGCCACGTCGTAACCGGCCCGCGCCGCGCGGACCTGCGGGTTGCTGGTCATGGCCATTTCAATCCAGTTCTGCGGATTGGGCGGATCCGGCTCGACCAGCGGCAGTTTTTCCTGCAGCTTGTCGAACTGCTCGAAGTACTGGCCGGTGAGTTCCTTCAACCCTTCCTTGGCATCGGCCAGGTTGTTGCGGGCAACGATGGCGCGGGCGCGGGCGTTGTCATAGCTGGCGCGCGCTTCATGCACGTCGGTAACCGCCGTCAGGCCCACTTCAAAACGCTGCTCCGCCTGCTCAAACTGCCGCTGGAAGGCTTTTTCCTCGGCTTCGGCAAACACCACGCCGTCCATGAAGGTGAGTACCTGGAAGTAGTTCTCGGCCACGCGCAGCAGGAAGTCCAGGAAAGCCACCTGGTATACCGCCTCAGCCTCGGTGATCTGGGAACGGGCAATGTCCAGGGACTCATAATTCGCCTGGCGATAGAGGCTCTGGCGCAGGGTGAGGCTCCAGGTTTCATTATCGGTGTCGGTATCGGAAACTTTGGTGCCGGCGATATCCGTCTGGTTGCTGCCGCGGGTCATGCCGGCATCCGCGCTCAGGTTGGGCAGCAGGTTCGCCCAGGCCTGGGTTTTGTTCTCGTCAACCGCCTCGCGCCGGTATTCAGCGGCGCGCAGGCGCGGGTCGTTCTGCAGCGCCAGGTCATGCACGCCCACGAGGTCCACCGACCAGGCTGGCCCGCTGGCCGCCATGCCAGCCACCATGACGGCGGTCGCCAGCGCGATCGGTCGTATCTTGTTCAACATGTAACTCTCCTAATCATCCAATGCCCTGGATTTTTGTTCTTGCACGGCGCGCATCCTCGCACGCCGTCATGATCACTGCCCCACTACTGACGCCATTATTGGCGTGCTGCTGCTAAAACTCGAACCCCACTGCCGGTTCGGAGTTCTCCAGGCGGACCAGGTCTGTTTCAAACAGGCTTTCCTCACGCCAATCCGTGACGCCTACGCGAGTGAGGCGCATGGCCTGCATCGCGGGTGACTCACCTACTATGATGAACAAACGGCCGCCCGGGTTTACCCACCCTCGAAAAGTTTCCGGAATGGCCGGCACAGAACCCGTTACGACCACCACATCATGAGCCAGTTCCGGCTGCCAGCCACGCATCACGTCACCGTGGTGCAGCTCGATGTTGCTGATATTGTGGTCCGCGAGGCGCCGGCTTGCTTCGTCCAGGAAGGCCTGGTGACAATCCACGCTCACCACCTGGCGCGCCATACTGGCCAGGCATGCGGTAATGAAACCACTGCCGGTACCGATTTCCAGCACGGTTTCGTCCGGCTGCAGTTCCAGCGCCTGCAGCATCCGGCCCTCAACCTTGGGTCGCATCATGCACTGCCCGTGCGCCAGGGGTATTTCCAGGTCGGCGAATGCCAGCTTGCGGTAGCGGATGGGAACGAAGTCCTCGCGGTGCACGCTTTCCAGCACCTCAAGTACCTGCGCGTCCAGCACCTCCCAGGGGCGAACCTGCTGTTCCACCATATTGAAGCGCGCGCGTTCGAAATTCATATTCACGATCAATCACTCCGGCTTTTGTCGGCAAAAGCCCCAATGCAAACTGCGAAGGTTAAGCCTTCGCAGTCACAGCAGCAAGCGTGGGGCCTGATGCCGGTTCGATTAAGTGCCATAAGTCATAAGCTTATCGTGGGTTTTCCCCTCGTCCGGTCGCACCTCCCGGGCCATTCTGGCCTGCCTGCAAGGCAGGCGATATGATGCGAGAGCAAGTCACAGACCCGGGCATCAGGGTTGCGGGGCTCCTGTGCCCCATCCTGGCGAGGCCAAATTACCACCGGCGTCCAGCCTGGCAGCCGATTATGGAGCCAATGCGTGCAATATTTCCGCGGAATT
Source organism: uncultured Gammaproteobacteria bacterium (assembly GCA_965652335.1). Lineage (GTDB taxonomy): Bacteria > Pseudomonadota > Gammaproteobacteria > Xanthomonadales > SZUA-36 > JAWXBM01. The sequence goes on from CBFGWJ010000059.1 coordinate 7,247, forward strand.
ACCGGTCATGAGCAGTGAATCCGGCCGTACGGCCCGGTTCAACGAGCTGGCCGAGGCGTATGGCGCGGACCTCTATCGCTACGCCATGTGGATCTGCGGCAATGACGCACTGGCCAAGGACCTGGTGCAGGAAACGTACCTGCGCGCCTGGAAGGCGCTGGACAAGCTGAACGACCCGAACGCCGCCAAGAGCTGGCTGATCACCATCCTGCGCCGCGAGTTTGCCCGCACCTTTGAACGCAAGGTACCCAGGTTCACAGACCTGGACACGGTGGACGTGCCGGAAGATGCCGGGCTGGAGCCGGATGAACGGCTGGAGATACAGCTGTTGCGGCGCAACATCGGCAGGCTGGCGCCCAGGTATCGCGAACCGTTGTTGCTGCAGCTGGTGCTGGGTTACAGCTGCGAGGAAATCGCGCGTGAACTGGAAATCAGCAAGAGCGCGGTGATGACCCAGTTGTTCCGTGCGCGGGAACAGCTGACCGAACAAATACAGGGTGATGGGGTAAGCGCCAATGTCCATGAACTTTTCTGAATTCACGCGGTGGCTGAAGTCCGATCCAGCAAGCCAGGATGCGGATTACCGTGCTGCCCGGGTTTCAGCGCCTGAGTTCATGGCCGCGGCCGCGGCCTCTGATGAATTTGAACGCAAGCTGCATCGGGCCGCTGCCCTGCCCGTGCCCCATGGCCTCAGCGAAAGCCTCAAGGCGCTGGCGCATGACCTGGCGGACGACGCGACCCAGGACTCAGCGCAAGACCCAGGCCAGCGCCCAGGCCAGGATATTGCCCAGCCCACAGGCCTGAACACTGGACTGAACACTGGCCAGAATGTTGACCAGCGCGTTGCGCCGAACGCCGCCTCCAGGCCGCGGGCCTTCCGGTGGCGCTGGTCGTATGCCCTGGCGGCCAGCCTGCTGCTGGCGGCAAGCGCTGTGCTGGTGCAACAGCAACGGGCGATGAAGTTCGACAGCGTTGAAGACTACGTGGCTTTTCATTTTTCCCACGACGGTCCGCGGCTGCTCGGAATGGCCGACAATCCCGGCAACGCACCCGGACCGGGCGAGCTGGACAAGCTGCTGGCCTCCCTGCACCTGCGTATGCGTGGACCGCTGGCAGGCCAGGTGAAGTTGGTCAAATATTGCCCCACGCCGGAAGGTCGCGGCATTCACCTGGTGATGAACACCGGTCGCGGCCTGGTCACCGTCATACTGATGCCTGACCAGCCGGTGCAGGATGGCGAACACTTCGCCTTTGACGGCATGGAGGCTTTGCTGGTCAGCCTGCCGGGCCAGCCTGTCGCAGCAGCCGTCATCGCCCCACCCGACCAGCTGGATGCCGATTTCAGCCTGGCTTTGCGGGATGCCGTGCTGCCGGCCGCAACCGGCACCTGAGCCAACGCCCTGCCTCCGGTTTCGCCCCTGAGCCCTGCCACAGCCCTGACGGGGCCGCAGTGGCCTGTCCCCCTTCAACCGGTGAACCGTGACAACTGACACGTTATGGCTGAGGGTAAATCTGCTATCTTGACGGGCA
>CBFGWJ010000060.1:0-8590 GCA_965652335.1 uncultured Gammaproteobacteria bacterium
CTCGGCAATGTCAGCAAGATGCACAGCTTTGAGGTTCCCGGCGAACGCGCCATGTGCATCCTCACGGCCGGCAACCTGGCCACCACCCAGGCCGTCATCCGGCAACTGCGGCGCGACCTGGAGAAAAAATCCGGCACCAGCCTGAACCGCTGCGGCGAGCTGGCCGAAGCCGCCGAATACATCGGCAGGATCAGCCGCACGGAACAGGGCAAACACGGCGGCAAAGTCAAGGAGGCGTTCAACCCCGAAGCCAGTTTCATCCTCGGCGGCCAAATCAGCCAGCGCGCGCCGCAGATTTACCAGATCTACCCCGAAGGCAATTACATCTCCGCCAGCGAACACCACCCTTACCTGCAGATCGGCGAGCTGAAATACGGCAAGCCGATACTCGACCGCATCATCCGCGATGAAGTGTCACTGGAGGTGGCCGGCCGCTGCGCGCTGGTATCTATGGATTCAACCATGCGCAGCAATGCCACGGTCGGCCCGCCCATCGAGTTGCTGACTTACGTCACCGGAAGCCTGCGGCTGGAAAAACCCCTGGTGCTGGGCGAAGACCATCCCTACCTGCGCCAGTTGCACCAGGCCTGGCAGGACGGCCTGGTGAAAGCGTTTGAAGGCCTGCCCGCCCTGCCCTTCAGCCGGCCAGCACCGCACCTGGTGGAGTCGGCCCGGCCTGGGACTGCGCGTGCCGAGAAATAAGCCCGCGCACGAAGTTCAACTTGTCGCGCACGCCGGGCGACAGGTAAAAAGGATAGACATCATCCAGGCCCAGTGACCGGTTGGTTTCGTTCAGGGCAACGGCGAGTTCCGCCCATTGCTGCAGCCAGTCGCCGTTCTCCCCGCCTTCCAGCAAACCAGAACCCCGCGCGGTTTCCAGCGCATCGCTGATGTGCAGCACATGGGCAAAAGTCTCGGCGAAATCCTCCGCAGGGTGGGCTGAGGCATAAGCGCTGATGTGGTTTTCCTGCCAGTTCGCAGCCGGCCCCGCCTGGTAATGGCGCTCGAGGCTGGCGGTGTAATCGGCCTGCTCGTCACCGAACAGCGCCCGGCACTGCTGCAGCAAATCCCCATCGCCGGTCAGCGGCGCAAAGTAGAAATGCCCGCTTTCATGCCGCAAATGCCCCAGCACCGTGCGGTAGGTTTCCGACATCTGCTGGCGGATGGCATGGCGGGTGGCATCATCGGCCTCGGCAATGTTCAGCGTGATCGTGCCCTGCTGGTGGCCGATGGTGACAAAAGACTCCAGCACATTCGGGTTGCGCTGCCGGTCTTCCAGCAGGCGAAAGCGCAACGCAGTGCCATCGCCGTACCGCAGCGGCAACCCCATGCCCAGCAGCGAGTACAGCAGCCGCCGCTTGGCATTCTCCACCCGTGTCCAGAGCTGCAGATTGTCAGCGTTGTCCAGCGCCGGGATCACTTCGTTCAGGCTGCAGCTCGAGCACAGGCCGGGCGGCAGGTCGGCCGGCAGCAGCCAGTTGCAGTTCTGGTACTGCGCCTCGTTCCGGCAGTACTGCCAGCGCGCACGGTCCTTGGCCTGCAGCGTGCCATGGACATCCCGTTCCAGCGACAGCAGCGTGAGCCGTTCGGGATCGAAACCCAGCTCACGCTGGCACACCAGGCAGCGGGTGTTCTCGAAATACACGGCGTTGCCGCATTGGCAGAAAAATCGTTTCATTCAGCCCACAGCGGATTCAGCCAGATTTCGTAGAACAGGTCGTTGAGCCCGGCCAGTTCCTTCTGCAGCTCATCCACGAACACGTGGATGGCCTCATAGCCCATGATGTAGGGTTGCAGTTCCATCACCCGTTGCCCCAGTTGCCCGAGTTGCTTTGCCGCGGCGCCGGATCGCGGCAGCGCTTCGACGGCATGCTCGAGGTGCAGCAGGCTGCTGGCGATGGAGCGTGGAAAGGCACGATCCTGGATCAGGAATTTCACCACATCGGGCCCGTCAATACGGCGCCGCACATACTGCTGGTACATCTGGTAGGCGCTGAGCGCCCGCAGCACGCCGCGCCAGATGGTGTTCCTGTAGTGCACCAGCTCAGTGCGGTCGCGCATCAGGGTATCGGCCGCCACATCGATGATGCGCGAGGTCATGTCGGCGCGCTCCAGCGAACGCCCGATCGAGACAAACTGGTAAGCCGGGCCGTGGCTCATGGTGCCCGCCAGGATGCCGGTGATTTCATGGCAACGGCTGACGATTTCCGCCGGAACCTTGGACCCGGGATTTTTGGCCAGCGCCGGCAACTGCTTCACGGCATACAGATGCAGCTCGTTGATGGCCTGCCAGGCTTCCGACGGCACCACGTCGCGAGTGGTGCGGGAGTTCTCGCGGGCCATTTCCAGCGCCGCGAACAGCGATGCCGGATTGTTCTCGCCGGCGACCAGGAATGACAGCTTGTCCTCGTTCCCGGCAACCTGCTCGTAAGCTTCATCCAGGCTCATGATGCGCAGCGGCACCGACCAGTCCAGCCCGGCCTCGGTGGGCAGGTCCAGCAGCATTTCACCGTACACCGCCACCAGCCGCGCGGTGTTTTCCACCCGCTCGAGGTAGCGGCTCATCCAGTACAGCCTGGCGGCGACTCTCGATAACATCAGCCGACCACCCAGGTGTCTTTGCTGCCGCCGCCCTGCGAAGAATTCACCACCAGTGACCCGCGCCGCAGCGCCACGCGGGTCAGGCCGCCGGGCGTCACATACATTTCCCGGCCCTGCAGGATAAAGGGCCGCAGGTCCACATGCCGCGGCTCCAGTTTGCGGTCGATGACGGTGGGCACGGTGGAGAGCGTGATCACGGGCTGGCCCACGTAATTGCGCGGGTTGGCTTTGATGACTTCGGCAAATTCCCTGCGCTGCTTGCGGGTGGAGGCCGGCCCAACCAGCATGCCGTAGCCGCCGGACTCATTAGCCGGTTTCACCACCAGTTGCTCGAGGTGCTCGCAGACGTATTTCAGATTGTCCGGTTCGTCGCACTTGTAGGTGGGCACATTGGGCAGGATGGGTTCCTCGCCCAGGAAATAGCGGATCATGTCGGGCACGTAGACATACACTACCTTGTCATCGGCCACGCCGGTGCCCGGCTCATTGGCAATCGAAACATTGCCCGCCCGCCAGGCTCGCATCAGGCCGGGTACGCCCAGCATCGAATCCTTCACGAATACTTCGGGATCGAGGTACTCGGCATTGACGCGCGAATAGATCACATCCACCCGCGTGAGCCCTTCAATGGCGCGCATGTAGACACAGTCATCATCGCCCACCACCAGGTCGGCTCCTTCAACCAGTTCGGCGCCCATGCGCCGCGCCAGGTAACTGTGTTCGAAGTAGGCCGAGTTGTAGATTCCCGGCGTGAGCACCACCACTTCGGGATCATCACCGGGGCGTGGCGACAGCGACACCAGCATGTTGAACAATTCGGCCGGGTAGTCATCCACCGGCTGGATGTGCTGGTGGCTGAACAGCTCGGGAAACACCTGCTTGGTGATGGAGCGGTTCTCCAGCATGTAGGAAACCCCGGAGGGCACACGCAAATTATCTTCCAGCACATAGATGGTGCCGTCGCTGTCGCGTATCAGGTCAGTGCCGCAGATATTGGCCCACACGCCATGCGCCGGATTGGCGCCCATGCAGGGCTTGAGGAAATTCTTCGAACTCTCGAACACTTCGCGTGGGAAATGCCCGGCTTCAATCATGCGCTGCTCGTGGTAGCAGTCATCGATGAACAGGTTGAGCGCCCGCAGCCGCTGCTGCAGGCCGGCGGCGGTCTGGTCCCACTCACGCCGGTCCAGCGTGCGCGGCATGATATCGAACGGCCAGGCGCGGTCGATGTTCTGGCCCTCCGAATAAACCGTGAAGGTAATGCCCATTTCCACAATGGCGTTTTCCGCTGCCTGCTGGCGGGTGGCCAGCTCCCTCGAACTCATGGCGGCAAGGGTCTGCACCAGGGCTTTGGCTGCCGGACGCGGTGAGCCATCAGGAGCGATCATCTCGTCCCATGGCTTGCCCAGCGGATAGTTTTCCCAATTGATCTGGAGGTTTTTCTTCACAACGCCCTGCCTTGCGGATGGCTTTCTATACTACAGGGCCTGTGGAAATTTTGAACGCGGGCGAAATAAATTCATGCGGGATAGAGACTGGCGCAGCGCTTCAGCAGGTTGTAACAGGCGTCTTCCAGGATGTCGATTACGGTGTGGAAGCCTTCCTCGCCGCCGTAGTAGGGGTCGGGTACTTCATCCACATCACTGATTTCACAGTAATCCACCATGCGTACGATCTGCGCGCCCTGCCCGGGCCGCAGCGCCATGGCCCGATCGTAATTGTCTTCATCCATGGTGATGACCAGGCCAAAACGCTCGAAGTCCTCCACCACCAACTGCCGCGCGATGCTGTCGAGCTGGTAGCCACGAGTGGCCGCGGCTTTACGCATGCGTTCATCCGCGGGCTTGCCCACATGGTAACCGTGCGTACCGGCTGAATCGATTTCAATCTGGTCCTGCAACCCCGCATCCATCACCATCCGGCGGAACACGCCTTCGGCTGCGGGCGAGCGGCAGATGTTGCCCATGCACACGAAAAGCACAGCGACTTTCATTAACCCGCACCTTTCTATTTCAAGTTTCGCAGTCACTACACTATGGTCTGTTCGATTGGGTTTTCAGAGATGTGATTGGGCATGGCTCAGAGTTCCCAGAGTTTCGAGAACGGCACTGCGTAGAGATTCAGCGCCCGGTCAATGGGCAATACACTGGTGCCGTCGTAGAACACAATGCCCCCCTGGAAATCCTTGCCTGCCTGGTCGGCAAGCCGTTTGAGCCCTTTGGCGTCCGACTCCCTGAAATTGGACGCAGCTTTCACTTCCACGCCCCACGTCTTGGTGCCGCGCGTGAGCACGCAATCTACTTCTACCCCGTCCTTATCGCGATAATGCCAAAGCCTGACTCTGGATTCCATCCAACTGGCCTGAATACTCAACTGCTGAACTATGAATGATTCAAGCAGATGTCCGAAGCGGCTTCGGTCATTCAACCACATGTCTTCCGTAGTCTCGGTAAGTGCAGAGGCCAGCCCGCTGTCACAGACATGGACTTTCGGGGCCTTGACCAGGCGCTTGGCGCTGTTCTTGTGCCAGGCCGGCAAGCGCCGTACCAGATAGAGGCGTTCCAGGATCAACAGGTATTTCTCCACCGTGGCCCGCGTATGCCGAAGCGCCTTTCCCATTTCAGTGACATTCAACAGTTCTGCGGTCTGGTGCGACAGATACTCAATCAGGCGGGCGATGTCTTCACCGTCCTGCACCTGGCTGATGTCGTGGATATCGCGCTCGATGATCGACCGGATGTACTGCGCCTGCCACAGCCTTGCTCGCCCCGGTTCTCGCTGAAAGGCTTCGGGGTAGCCTCCGGCAACAATCCGGCCCGGCAAGGTTGATGCCTGCGGAGGAACCGACCCGAAGATGCCGGTGACCAGTTGCCCTGCCAGCCATTGCTCCAGGAACTTGCCCGGCGAGCCTTCTTTCTCGGCTTCGGAAAACGGATAGAGGTTGATCCATTCCACGCGGCCGGCAAGCGAGTCCGCCAACCGCGGCAGTTGCAACAGATTTGCGGAACCGGTGAGGAGGAAGCGGCCCGGCTTGCGGTTGGCGTCAACACTTCGCTTGATGGCCAGAGCGACTTCAGGCACCCGCTGCACCTCGTCAATGGCGACGTATTCCGGCAGCTCACCGATAAAGCCCTGTGGATCGGCACTCGCCAGTCGAAAGAAATTCTGGTCGTCCAGACTGAAGTAGCTGCGATCCGGCGCCTGGTGCATGGCCAGGGTGGATTTGCCGCACTGGCGCGGTCCCAGGATGCAGACCACCGGCGTGTCCTGCAAAGCCGCGGCCAGCGCAGGTTCGATGCGCCGTTTGAGATAGGTCGTTTGGTCTGGCTTTGAAGGCATCAACAGCAATCCGGCCAATTGCACTCCGATGTAGCGGCCAATTGTACTCTAATATAGCGGCTAATTGCATTCTATTAATACGGCCAATCGTACTCTGATGTTTGTGAGCAAGTGGCCGTGGGCTACTGCTGGTAATAAATGGTGTCAATTTTCGGTATTCTGCCAAGATGGATAACGGGTTGGATATCAAGCTGTTTGACGACCAAATTCAAGCCCGCCAGTGCGGCAGCTGCACCGCTTGCTGCGATGGCTGGTTGAAAACTGAAATCAACGGCGAACTGGTGACCGTGGGCAAACCCTGCCGCCACAGCACCAGCAATGGCTGCGACATTTACGACACGCGTCCACAGTTCCCCTGCCGTGAATTCGCCTGCGGCTGGATAAGACCCGACAGCACCCTGCCCGCCTGGATGCGCCCCAACGAATGCGGCGCCATCGTATTTCTGTGGTTCGAATGGCAGAACCAGCGGGTGATCAATGCAGTACCCGTAGGTGACCGGATTCCGCAACGCACTCTGGACTGGCTGATGTCTCACGCCAAAGAACAGAAGCGTCCGCTCATCTATCTGGAACACCTGCGCAAAGGCAAGAAGTATGTCGGCGCGCGCTACCTGGGCTTTGGCCCGCCGGCTTTCGTCAAACAGGTTGAAGCCATGAAACAGAAGCGCGAACAGGCCAGGCTGCTGGAAATGTACAGCCCCGGTTAACGGTCTCTAAGGCTGGAGCAGCGTTTCCGCAGCCGCATGGCCTCATCGTAGTTGATCTCACCCATGGTGATGATGAGGTCAAAGCGTTCGAGGTCTTCCGACACCAATTGCCGTGCGATGCTGCTGAGTTCGTAGCCGCGGCTGGCCGTCTGGCGCATGCGCCGGTTTGCCGATGTGATAACTGTGCGTGCCGGCGACAGAAGTGAAACGTGCCGTCAGATTGGGCGCCAAAATCCTCACGATCAGGCGGATTATGGCAAAACAAAACCACGCATACCTAAAATCCTCACGATCAAAAGGATTTGTTGCCAAGCGCGCATGATTGGCGCAAAATCCTCACAAACGTGAGGATTAAACATGAAGATTCCCATCGATAACGCAGATGCCATCGGCAAGGTGGTGCGCGCCAGCCGCAAGGCACAGAAAATCCGCCAGGACGATGCCGCTGGCAGCATCGGCGTCAGCGAGAACTTCCTGGGCAAGGTCGAACGCGGCGGCGAAACCGTGCAGTGGGGCAAACTCTTTCAGGTGCTTGAAGGCTTGGGCGTTCGAGTCCTGGTGGATGTGCCCGAGAGCGTGGCCGCCTATTTACATGATCCTGCGAACAGCAAGAACAAGCCATGAACGGCCGGTCTTTGCACGCATCGATCAATCAGATGGAGGTTGGCACCTTGCGCGAAGTGGCGGGCCTCTGGAGTTTTCAGTATGCAGCAGACTGGTTGAACAACCCTCAGTGCTTCGCGCTCAGTCCGCATCTTCCACTGACGGCAGATTCCTTGTTGGACGGAGCAAGCAAACGTCCCGTGCAGTGGTACTTCGATAACCTGCTGCCCGAAGAAGGCCAACGTGTCCTGCTCGCCGGAGATGCCAGGCTGGATGCGGCAGACGCCTTCGGTTTATTGGCCTGGTATGGCGCGGAATCAGCAGGGTCAATCACCTTGCTGCCGCCAGATACTCTACCGCCATCAGCTGAGCCATTGCGACCATTGCCGGATGATGCCCTGGAGACCCGCATTCGTCAGTTGCCCAAGGTGCCGTTGACGCATGCGGCCATCAAGCGCATGTCGCTGGCGGGCGCCCAACACAAGCTGGCAGTTGTCCTGCACGATGGCACATTGTTTGAACCTTCGGGCGCCACACCCTCTACCCATATCCTGAAACCAGATCACCCGGATGATGACTACCCACATTCTGTGATCAATGAATGGTTCGTGATGCAGCTGGCCAAACGACTGGGGCTTGATGCGCCCGATGTGCACCGTCGCTACGTGCCATCACCGGTGTACCTGATTGATCGTTTTGACCGGATTCGAGAGGGCCATGGCTGGCAACGCCGACACGTGATTGATGCATGCCAGTTGCTGGGACTGGATCGCAGTTTCAAATACAGCCAGGGCAGCGTGGAAAATCTCGCAGCACTGGCCAATGCCTGTCGCAGCCCGGCGATAGCGCGTTCCCGGCTCTTTGGCTGGCTTGTATTCAATGTGCTCGTCGGAAATAGCGATGCCCACCTGAAAAACCTGAGCTTCTTGGTATCACATGAGGGCGTTCAGCTGGCACCGTTCTACGACCTGCTCAGCGTCGCCACGTATGACACACCCGCTTTCGACAAAAAAGGATGGCCCCAACAAACCCGGCTGGCGTGGCCGATTCTGGGCGCGCAGCGCTTCTCGGACATCAACCGTGGCCTGCTATTGGAGGCAGGTGCATCGTTGAATCTGGCCAAAGGCACGGCCGAACGGCAGCTTGAATACCTGCGTAGCCGCGCTGTACAGGAAGCGGAAAAGCTGTATGCCGAGGTCGAAGGTGAAAACGCCCGGATTGCCCAAGCGCGCCCCGACTTGTCCGCCACCCTGGCTGGCGAATCCCGCTGCCTCAGGGCTATTGTGCACACCGTCCTCAAAGAGATGACCATGCAGATAGCCTGACCCTGCAACGGGTCA
>CBFGWJ010000061.1:0-8551 GCA_965652335.1 uncultured Gammaproteobacteria bacterium
GGCTGGTTCCTGCCGGAAACGTACCAGTTTGTCCGTGGATACTCGGCAGCGGACCTGTTGCAACGCGCTCACCTGGATATGCAGTCCGCCCTCGAAGCCGCCTGGGAGCAGCGTGTGGACGGTCATCCGGCAAAGACGCCTTATGAGCTGCTGACGCTGGCATCCATCATCGAGCGTGAGACCGCTGTGGAGTCCGAGCGTGGCGAGATTTCCGGCGTGTTCGTGCGCCGGTTACAGAAAGGCATGCGGTTGCAGACCGATCCCACCGTCATCTATGGGCTGGGCGCGGCATTTGATGGCGATATCCGCAAGAAAGACCTGCAAACCGACACGCCCTACAATACCTACACACGTTTCGGATTGCCGCCCACACCCATCGCGTTGCCGGGCATTGCTTCGCTGCAGGCAGCAGCGCAACCTCAGCCCGGAACCAGCTTGTACTTTGTAGCCAACGGCCAGGGCGGTCACACGTTTTCCGATACTCTTGAAGAGCACCAGAAAGCGGTCAATGTTCTCCTGGGCAGGAAACCATGAAGGGCATGTTTATCACTTTTGAAGGCGGTGAAGGCGCCGGCAAGAGCACGATGATCGCGCGGGCGGCGGAATACTTCCGCCAGCGCGGCCGTGAGGTGCTGCTGACCCGCGAACCCGGCGGCACCCCCCTGGCCGAGCTGATTCGTGAACTGGTGCTTGGCCCGGAGCATGAGCCTTTGGCTCCGGCAACCGAGCTGTTGCTGGTCTTTGCCGCCCGCGCCCAGCACCTGGCCGAAAAGATCCGACCGGCGCTGGAGCAGGGCAAAGTGGTGTTGTGCGACCGCTTCACAGATGCCAGCTGGGCCTACCAGGGTGGTGGCCGCGGGCAACCGCTGGAGTTCATTGCCGTGCTGGAGCAGGGGGTGCATGGTGACAGGCAGCCTGACTTGACGCTGCTGCTCGACCTGCCGGTACCGCTTGGGTTGAAGCGCATGCAGGCCCGCGGGGAAGTGGACCGGATCGAACAGGAATCCCTTGCCTTTTTTGAAAGGGTCAGGGCCATGTACCTGCAGCGGGCCCGGCAGTATCCGCAGCGTATCGTCATCATTGACGCCAGCCAGGAAGTGGAGCAGGTGTGGGCCGCCATCCGTGACGTACTGAACCGGAGAGTGGCATGAATTTGCCCTGGCTGCAGCAGGTCGTCCAGCAGTTCAGCCAGCAGTTGCTGGCCGGGCGGCAGGCTCACGCATTGCTGCTCAGTGGTTCGGCGGGTTTGGGCAAGTTGCAGCTGGCCGAAGAAATGACGGCTGCATTGTTATGCCTGCAGCCGGCGAGTGAACTGGAGGACGGGCGAACCAGCCTGGCCTGTGGGCAATGCCGGTCCTGCCAGTTGTTCAGCAGTGGCGCGCATCCGGATTTCCGGCGTGTGACTTTCATTCCGAAGGACAAATCGGAGGAGCTCAAAACCGTCATTGGAGTTGACCAGGTGCGCGAACTGATTGCATCCATGCAACTCACCAGTGGGCTCAGCCCACGCAAGGTCGCACTGATATACCCGGCAGAAGCCATGAACCGCAATGCAGCCAATGCTCTGCTGAAAACCCTGGAAGAGCCGCTGGGCGACGGCGTCCTGCTGCTGGTCAGCCACGATGCAGCACGTTTGCCCGCCACCATTCGCAGCCGTTGCCAGGTGCTGAACGTGCGGCCGCCGGCGCCGAATGAGGCCAGCCTGTGGCTGCAGCACACTGCCGGTGTCAGCGCGGAAGAGGCTTCACTGGCATTGCAGGCCGCCGGCAACAGCCCGATGCAGGCCGTCCGTTTGTTGCAGCAGGGACGCGTGCCGGAGTACCGAAGGTTGCTGCAGCATTTGCAGCGACTCAGCCGCGACAGCGACCAGGTATCCGCCGCGTATACAGAGTTGTTCAGTCTGGACCCCAACGATGTATGGCATTGGCTGTCGATTGCCAGCGCTGAAAAACTGCGTGCCGCCATGTTGGCGGACGAGGTGGCGAACACGTCAGCAGATGGCTCGCCGGGAAAGCAGTCCGGGAATGGCAGCGAAGCCAAAGCGCGGCAACGCCACTATGCCGGGCTTTACCAACTCGCCAACCACAATCGCCGCCTGCTGGCCACGACGGTCCGCAAGGACTTACTTCTGCGGGATTGGCTGATACAATGGGCCGCACCGACCAGCTCGTAATTCCGCCAGCGGAATTTTTCAAGGACCCGACGAGGCATGGCACAACAAGGAATTCTCTCTCTCGCAATCAAGGACCGGCAGGCTCTGTACCGCTCTTATATGCCTTTTGTACAGGGCGGCGGTTTGTTTGTGCCCAGCACCAAACGATTTGAACTGGGGGATGAAGTCTTCCTGTTGCTGACCGTAATGGAATTCGAGGAGCGCCTGCCCATACCGGGCAAGGTGGTCTGGATTACACCCCAGGGTGCTGCCGGAAACCGCAAGGCCGGAATCGGCGTGCAGTTTGCGGATACACCCGACGGGGCTCATGCACGTACTGTCATCGAGTCGCACCTGGCGACCATGATCAAGAGCAATCTCAGCACGCACACCATGTAAAGTCCGGTTTAGGGTCCGGCGCAGGGCTCAGCAGGCTTGCCTGAGCCTGCAGCCGCGTTCGATTACCGGCCGGTCATCGTCCGGTGATGCCCTCGATCAACTCCAACACCTGCTGCATCACGCTCGCGTCCTGGTAACAATGGGGCGACAGCCTGATGGCGTGGTTGCGCAGCGAGCAGCGCAGGCCTCGCTGCTGCAGTTCATCATGCAGTTCGATCACCGGCTTGGCGGCGTGCCTGAAACTGACGATGCCTGAACGGCGGCCGGCTTCCCGGCGGCTGGTAATTTCCACGCCCCTGATATCAGCCAGCCCGTCCATCAGGCTGCCGGTGTTGGCCAGGATGCGACGCTCCACCTCTTCCGGGCCAATAGCCAGCAGCAGCTCCAGGCTGGCGTGCATCGCCACCTGGCCAAGGTTGTTGGGGCTGCCGGCTTCAAATCTCCTGGCGCTGGGGGTCAGCGCGGTTTCGTTGCCAAAAGTCCACGGGTTCGCCAGGGCATGCCAGCCCAGCTGCATGGGCTGCAGATGGTTTCTTGCCTCGGCTGTTGTGAAGAAAACGGCAGAGCCTTCCGGACCCAGCAACCATTTGTGCGCATCGGCAGCCAGAAAATCGATGGCTGCCGAGCGCACATCCAGTTGCAGGGCGCCCAGCTGCTGGATGGCGTCGACAAAGAACCACACATCCCGCTCGAGGCAGGCCTGTCCCAGGCGGGGCAGGTCCAGGCGAAAACCGTCCGTCCACTGCACTGCGCTGACCGCCAGCAGTCGTGTGCGGTCATCCATGGCATCAAGCAGGGCAGCCTCGGCATCTTCAGCAGCCCGGATATCGACCTGCCGCACTTCGACGCCGCGCCCGGACTGCGCTTGCCAGGGCAGCCGGTTGGAAGGAAACTCATCCAGGGGCAGCACGATATTGTCGCCGGCTTGCCACTCGAGCCCGAAAGCCACGGTGCAGATTCCTTCCGTGGTGTTTTTCAGCAGGGCGATATCGGCCGCCGAAGCGGCATTCAGCAGCCGGGCGAGGTCGCGCCGTAAGTGGTTTTCGCGCTGGACCCAGTTGCGGTAGTCTTCCGGGCCGCGCTGGAAGTTTTCTGCCGCGAAGTCTTTGACGGCTTCTGACGCACACAACGGCCAGGGAGAAATGGCGGCGTGATTCAGGTAGCAGCGGCTGTCATCGGCCGCAAACTGTCTTTCCAGCAGGGATTCGATTCGTCCCTGGTTCGAGTGGGATTGCATGGCGTTATAATGCCTGTGAAGCCTTGGGGCCGGCAATCATTCACATGAACCCAGTGCAACTACGGTCCATACTCCACGTTGACATGGATGCATTTTTTGCATCGGTGGAACTGCTGGACAATCCTTCCCTGGCTGGCGAGCCGGTGATCGTGGGCGGGTTGGGGCCGAGGGGTGTGGTGTCCACCGCGAACTATGCGGCGCGGAGGTTCGGCGTGCATTCCGCCATGCCGATGAGCAAGGCCCGGCGCCTGTGTCCGCAGGGCCAGTACCTGCGTCCGCGCATGTCACGTTACCGGGATATTTCCGCGCAGGTGTTTGCGATTTTCAGGACCTACACACCGCTGGTCGAAGGCCTGTCGCTGGATGAAGCATTTCTCGATGTCACGGCCAGCGTGCGCCTGTTCGGCAGCGCCGAAACGATTGCAGCAACCCTGAAAGAGCGCATTCACAGGGAAACCGGCCTCACCGCTTCGGTTGGTGTGGCCCACAACAAGTTCCTGGCCAAACTGGCCTCCGACCTGCAAAAACCGGATGGACTGGTGGTGGTGCCGGCGGATCGTGTGCAGTCGTTCCTTGACCCGATGCCCATCAAGCGGCTCTGGGGCGTGGGGCCGAAAACGCAGCCGCGGCTGCAGGCGCTGGGTATCCTGACCTTTGGCCAGTTACGCCGGGCGGGCGCATCCATGTTGCAACCGGTGCTGGGGAACCGCACCGAGCATTTCCTGCGCCTGGCCGCCGGCGAAGACGACCGCGAAGTGGTGGCCGAGAGTCCCGACAAATCCATCAGCCACGAGATGACTTTTGACCAGGATCTCACTGACCCGGTGGAAATGCTGGCTGAGCTGCAACACCTGGTGGAAGCGGTGGCCCGGCGGTTGCGCAGCCGTCAATTGCTGGCTTCCACGGTGACGGTGAAAATCCGCGACAGCAGTTTCCGCACGGTCACGCGCAGCCGCAGCATGCCGGCAGCCAGCAACAGCACCATGACGCTGTACCGGCTGGCTCGAAGCCTGTTCACCGGCTGGCAGCAACAGCAGCCCAGAACGCCGGTCAGGTTACTCGGTATGGGGGTTTCGGGGCTGGAGCATCGTTTCGCTGTGGAAGTCGCCATGGATGCCGGCGACCAGGCGGACCAGCCTGCCCAGCAAAAGCTGGACCGGGTACTGGACCGTATCAACCAGCGCTACGGCGATGCCAAGATCGTCCACGGCATGACCTTGCGCCGGCGCCGCGATCCGGAATGAGGCGTGACAAAAGCTGCTGCCGCTCAGCCCTTGCCCGATTCCCCCAGCGCTTTCATCGCGGTGGCGCGCAATTCACGGCGCAGGATCTTGCCGACATTGGATTTGGGTAGTTCCTCGCAGAACTCCACGTGACGCGGGCGCTTGTAGCCGGTGAGCTGTTCGGCAGCAAATTCCTGCACTTCATTCACCGTGAGGCTGTGATCCTTGGGCACGATGAAGACTTTGACCGACTCGCCGGATTTTTCGTCCGGCAACCCGATGGCGGCCACTTCCTGCACTTTCGGGTGCATGGCCAGCACGTCTTCGATCTCGTTCGGAAACACGTTGAAGCCCGAAACCAGGATCATGTCTTTCTTGCGGTCGACGATGCGGAAATAACCTCTTTCGTCCATTTCCGCGATATCGCCGGTCCGCAGCCAGCCGTCAGCGGTGATGACCTTGGCGGTCTCTTCCGGCCGTTGCCAGTAACCTTTCATCACCTGCGGCCCGCGCACCACCAGTTCGCCGGTTTGCCCCACCGGCAGCAATGCGCCGGCATCATCCATGATGGCGCATTCGGTGGACGAGATGGGCATACCGATGGAACCGGTGAACTCCTCCAGGTCCAGCGGGTTCATGCACGCGGCCGGCGAGGTTTCCGTCAGGCCGTAAGCCTCGATCAATGGCCGGCCTGTGACCTGCTTCCAGCGTTCGGCCACGGCCCTTTGCACCGCCATGCCGCCGCCGAGTGCGCCCTTCAACCCGCTGAAATCCAGCTCGCTGAAACCCGGCGTGTTGAGCAGGCCGTTGAACAGCGTATTCACGCCGGTAATCATGGTGAAGCGGTTTTCCGACAGTTCCTTGACGAAACCCGGCATGTCGCGTGGATTGGTGACCAGCACGTTGCAGCCGCCCAGCGCCATGAAAACCAGGCAGTTCGCCGTCAGCGCAAAGATGTGGTACAGCGGCAGCGCGGTGATGATGATTTCGCCGTCATCGCCGATGTCGCTGGAGGTCAACCAGGCTTTGGACTGCAGCATGTTGGCCACCATGTTGCGGTGCGTCAGCATGGCGCCCTTGGCGACGCCGGTAGTGCCGCCGGTGTATTGCAGGAACGCGATGTCCTCAAACCCCAGCCGGACCGGCTCCAGGGGCAGCTTTCGGCCCTGGTCCAGGGCCTTGCTGAAGCTGAGCGAACCGGGCAGGGTCCACTGGGGAATGGCTTTTTTCAGGTACTTCAGCACGAAGTTGACCACTAACCCCCTGGGGAATTTCAGCAGGTCACCCACCCGTGTGGTGAGGATGCAATCCAGTGGCACCTGGTCGCGGACTTCCTGCAGCACATGGGCGAAATTCTCCACGATCACGATCGCGCGGGCGCCGGAATCCAGCAACTGGTGCTTCAATTCCCGCGCGGTATACATGGGATTGGTGTTCACCACCACCAGCCCCGCGCGCAGTGCGCCGAACAGGGCCACCGGGTATTGCAGGATGTTGGGCATCATCAGTGCTATGCGGTCGCCTTTCCGGAGCCCGCGGTGTTGCAGGAATGCGGCGAAGTCCCGGGTTTGCCGGTCCAGTTCCGCGTAGGTCAGGGTGGTTTTGAAATTGCTGAATGCAACGCGGCCGGCGTAACTGCGGCAACTGCTGTCGAATATCTCGAGGATGGAGGAGAACTCGCCGAGGTCGATTTCCGCCGGTACACCTTTGGGGTAGTGGAGCAACCAGGGTTTATTCACAAATCACCTCCGCAACTGGGTTGGACTGCCGGCCGATAGACATGCATTAAAGCGTCATCTCGACATTGCATCACAACCCATGGACACCGGCAACAAAGCCCGGCCT
This sequence comes from uncultured Gammaproteobacteria bacterium, assembly GCA_965652335.1. GTDB lineage: Bacteria > Pseudomonadota > Gammaproteobacteria > Xanthomonadales > SZUA-36 > JAWXBM01. The sequence continues at coordinate 6,857 of CBFGWJ010000061.1, forward strand.
CCTGCGGGACGGTTTTTCGGCTTCCAGGCCGGTATTCGGCCACAGGTTGGCCACGGACTCATTCCAGCACTGACTGTTTGCCTGCAACAAGCCGGACTGTTTATGATCGGCGCAGCAGACTTTGAACAGGGCGCGTCAGCATGGGTGAGCACAATATCGGGCAGGACAACTCCGACGCGGCGCGCCAGGCGTTCATGCGCTCCCTGCTGGAGGAGGTCCGTGCGCTGGACCTGATGATCGAGCGGGGCATGATCGAATCCGGCATCCGCCGCATCGGCGCTGAACAGGAAATGTTCATCGTCGACAGCGCATTCGGTCCCGCGCCGGTCGCCACCGAGTTGCTGCCCACCATCACCGACCCGCGTTTCACCAATGAACTCGGGCGGTTCAACCTCGAGGCCAACCTGTCGCCCCAGCGGATGAGCAGTGATTGCCTGCACCGGATGGAACAGGAAGCACAGGAGTTGTACGCCATCGCGCGGGAGAAAGCGGCCGGCCTCGAGTGTGATATCGCCCTGGTGGGAATCCTGCCCACCTTGTCGCTGGAGCACCTGGGGCTTGACTCCATGATGCCCGAGCCCCGCTACCTGGCCCTGAACGATGCTCTCAGGACACTGCGGGGCGAGGAGTTCCGCTTCATCATCAATGGCATCGACCAGCTGGCCATCAGCCATGACAACGTGATGCTGGAAGCCTGCAACACCAGTTTCCAGATTCATTTCCAGGTAGCGGCCGAAGAATTCGCCCGCCTGTATAACATCGCCCAGGTGGTGACCGCGCCGCTGCTCGCGGCCAGCGTCAATTCGCCGATGTTGCTGGGCCGGCGCCTGTGGCATGAAACGCGTATTGCGGTGTTTGAATATTCGGTGGACTCGCGCTCCACCACCCACAAGGCCCGTGGGCAACATCCACGAGTCCACTTCGGCGACCGCTGGATCGACGAATCGGTTACCGAAATCTTCAAGGATGACATCGCCCGCAACCGCATCCTGCTGACCACTGAAACGGAAGAAGACCCGCTGGCCATGGTGCAGCGCGGTGAGGCGCCGAAACTTAATGCGCTGCGTTTGCACAACGGCACGATCTATCGCTGGAACCGTCCCTGCTATGGCGTCAGCAATGGCGTGGCCCATTTGCGCATCGAAAACCGCGTGATTCCGTCCGGGCCCACCATCGTGGACGAAATCGCCAATGCGGCTTTCTTCTTCGGCATGATGGCGGGAATGGCGGAACTTCATCCCAATGTGCGCTCGCAAATCCGCTTCGAGGATGTAAAAACCAATTTCCTGGCGGCAGCGCGGGAAGGCATCAGGGCGCAGATGAACTGGTTTGGCGACAGTTACATGCCGGCCAAGGAACTCATCATCCAGCAACTCATTCCGCTGGCCCGCGAGGGCCTGGAACAGATGGCCATTGATCGCGGCGATATCGAACGCTATCTCGGCACCCTGGAGGATCGCGTCAACAAGCGGCGCACCGGCGCCCGCTGGTTGCTCGAATCACTGGAAAGCATGGGCGAAGAGGGCACCCAGAACCAGCGCATGCGCTGTCTGGTGAGCAGCCTGGTTCACCAGCAGGCATCAGGCCGCCCGATCGCCGAGTGGCAACTGGCGCATTTCTGTGAAAAGCAGGATTGGCGTGAAAGCTATCGCCATGTCGGCCAGTTCATGACCACCGACCTGTTCACCGTCCGCC
>CBFGWJ010000062.1:0-8543 GCA_965652335.1 uncultured Gammaproteobacteria bacterium
TGGCCCCAGGGCCCGCCATCGGCGCCGCGCATCTCCAGGAAACGTTTCAGCCGCACCTCCGGGAAAGCCGTGGTGAGGTGATCCTCCCAATCCTTCATCGTGGGCAACTCGCCCTCGTAGCCCGGCAGGTTCCCGGCCATGAAGTCACGGAAGGAAAGGCCGGACACGTCGTTGTAGCGTCCGTCGCGATACACGAAATACATCGGCACATCGAGCATGTAGTCGATGTAGCGCTCAAATCCCATGCCGTCCTCGAACACGAAGGGCAGCATGCCGGTGCGGTCGGGGTCGGTGTCTTCCCAGATGCGCGAGCGATAACTGCAATAGCCGTTGGGCTTGCCTTCGGTGAAAGGTGAGTTGGCAAACAGCGCGGTCGCCACGGGCTGCAGCGCCAGCGCCACGCGGAATTTTTGCACCATGTCGGCTTCGGAGCCGAAATCCAGGTTCACCTGTACAGTGCAGGTGCGCGACATCATGTCCTGCCCCAGGGTGCCGACTTTGGCCATGTATTCCCGCATGATGCGGTAGCGGCCCTTGGGCATCCATTGCATGTCCTCGCGTTTCCACTTGGGCAGGAAGCCCATGCCCAGGAAGGCGATGCCAAGGGGCTCGGAAACCGCTTTCACCTGCTTGAGGTGAGTGTTCACTTCCCGGCAGGTGTCGTGCAGGTTATCCAGCAGTGCGCCGGAAAGCTCCAGTTGCCCGCCGGGTTCCAGCGTGACGGAGGCGCCGGTCTTGTCGGTGAGGGCGATCGGCAGGCCGTTTTCCAGTACCGGATCCCAGTCGAAACTTTCGGCCATTCCCGCCAGAATGGCGCTGATGCTGCGCTCGCCATAGTAAGGCAGTGGCCGCAGATCATCGGTGGTGAAACCGAACTTTTCGTGTTCGGTTCCCAGCCGCCACTGGTCAGCCGGCCGCGAGCCGCTGGCCATGTATTCCAGCAACTGCTGGCGGCTTTCTATGGTGGGTGAAGGTTGTTGCGCCATCGTGTGTCTGTCCTGATCCGATTTCCTGATTGATTTCCTGGTTTCCCCTTGGTCGGACCGGCATTCGCTGGCTGCAATTGCAGTAAAGCGGCGAAATTCCGGGCTTTCACTGATGCAAAGGCTGGTTCGATTGCCTAGGATACACGCTGGCCCCGCAGCGAAACAGACTGCCAGAAAGATGCCCGACTTTTCCCTCCAACGGCTTGTCGACAAGGCCCGAAGACTGGCCTTGATGCTGTTGATTGCAGGGTTGTTGCCGGGGTTGTCCGCGGCCACCACCGCGCTGGCCCAGCCCGGTCCACAGGCGGATGCGAAGCCCACTGTTTTGCGCCGCGGCCTCGGGCCCGAACCGGATTCGTTGCACATTCATCGCGCCCAGGGACTGGCCGCCGTCAACCTGTTGCGCGATGTGCGCGAGGGGCTGGTGACCTTCGATGCGAACGGTGAACCGGCGCCCGGCGTGGCGGCCGGTTGGGAAGTGCTGGAAGGCGGTTTGCGTTACCGCTTCCGGTTGCGGCCAGACGCGCGCTGGTCGGATGGCAGCCCGGTGACGGCCGCGGATTTTGTCCGGGCCTGGTCACGTGCGTTGTCGCCGGCAACGGCGGCGGTCAACGCAGCGCTGCTGAAAGACATCCAGAATGCCGCCGCGGTCCTGAAAGGCGCGCTTGCCGTTGGTGAACTCGGAATCCGGGTGGTTGACCCGCTGCAACTCGAGGTCCGACTGGAGCGGCCGGTGCCCTGGTTTCCCGAATTGATGGCGCATCCCGTCAGCTACCCGCTGCACGAGCATGAAGTTGAGGACGCGCGCAACGCTCCGGTCAACGGCGCCTACCGGATCATCGAGTGGTTGCCGCGTTCGGTGATCCGGCTCGAGGCCAACCCGCATTTCCATGCCGCGGCTGAGGTGTATTTCCAGCAACTGGAATATTTCCCGATTGAAGAGCCCGGCACCGAACTGGCCCGCTATCGCGCCGGCGAGCTGGACATCACGGAGACCATCCCCGCCGGGCGTTTCGAATGGTTGCGGGACAACCTGCCGAACGACCTGCGCATCAGCCCTTACCTTGGCAGCTTCTGGCTGGGACTGAACATGAAAGACCCGCTGGTCGGCGGTTCGCCCGAGTTGCGCCGTGCGCTGGCCCTGGCCATCGACCGCGCCACGCTGGTGCGCGTGGTGCTGGGTGCGGGTGAACTACCGGCATGGGGCGTGGTCCCTCCGGGTATGGCGGGCTACCCGCCGCAGGAGATGGCGCTGGCGAATGCCAGCCAGGAGGAGCGTGAAGCCGAGGCCAGGCGCCTGCTGCGCGCCGCCGGCATCGGCGCCCGCAAGCCCCTGCTGCAGTTGCGCTACAACACCTCCAGCATTCACCGGCGCGTGGCGATTGCGGTGGCGGCCATGTGGAAACAGGTGCTGGGATTGAACACCGAGCTGATCAACGAGGAGTGGAAGGTATTCGTCAACAATCGCCGGCTGGGTATCGTTACGCAGGTCTTTCGCGGCGGCTGGATTGCCGATTATGCCGATGCCACCAGCTTCCTTGAGCAGTTCGTGAGCTCCAGCGAGCTGAATGTCACTTTTACCGATGATCCGGAATTCGACCAGTTGATGTCCGGCGCCAGCCTGATGTCCGGCCCGGGCCGGCTTGGGCAATTGCAGGAAGCGGAAAGCCGCCTGCTGGAAACCTTGCCGGTGATTCCACTCTATTATTATGTGTCGCGGCACCTGGTGAAGCCCGGCATCGTGGCTTACCAGGACAATATCCGCGATATTCATTTGTCGCGTTACTTGCGGGTTGGTGAAGGGAGAAGCCGGTGAGGCCAGGGCAAACATTCCGGGAGTTGCGCAAGCGGAGCAGGTTGCTGTTCCTTTGCCCTGCGCTGTTGCTGCTGGTGGCCTGTGACAACCGGCCCTCGCAACCCGGAACCGGCGGCAGGCAGCGGGCGCAACCGGTGGACCTGGTGCTGGTGGATGGCCGCCCGGCGCCGGAAGTATTGGCTGAGCAGCAGGTCCTTCGCCGTGGCAATGGCGAGGAACCGCGCACACTGGACCCGCACCGTTCGCAGGGCGTGCCGGCCGGCAATATCCTGCGCGACCTGTTTGAAGGCCTGACCACCGAGGCGCCCGATGGCGACATCATTCCGGGCGCCGCCATGCGCTGGAACATTTCGCGCGACGGCAAGGAATATACCTTTTACCTGCATCGCAACCTGCAATGGTCCAATGGCGACCCCTTGCTGGCGCACGATTTTGTTTACAGCCTCAGGCGCGCCGCCGACCCCGCAACCGCATCCAATAACGCCAACATGCTGCTGCCCATCGCCAATGCGGCGGAAGTCATCAGCGGCCGCCTGCCGCCCGACCAGCTCGGCGTGGTGGCGCTGGACGATTACAGCCTGCAGATCCGCCTGGCCGATGCCACGCCCTATTTCCTCGGCATGCTGTCGCACACGATTGCCTATCCGGTGCACCAGCCGAGTGTTGAGCAATACGGCGACCAGTTCGCGCGCGAGGGCAACCTGGTATCCAATGGCGCCTACCTGCTGCAGCGCTGGGACCCGCGTTCGCAGATCGTGCTGATCCGCAATCCGTATTACCGCGAAGCGGAGCTGTCGCTGATGGACAAGGTGGTGTACCTGCCGATCGAGGACCTGGTCGGCGAGGTCAACCAGTTCCGTGCCGGCGAACTGGACTGGACCTACGAGGTGCCCAACAACCAGTTTGCCTGGCTGAAGGAAAACTACCCTGAAGAGCTGGTGGTCAGCCCCTGGCTGGGTTCGTTTTTCTTTGGCTTCAACCTCAGCCGCGAGCCATTTGAAGAAGAAGCGGGGTTGCGGCGCGCGCTGGTGCTGGCCATCGACCGCGAACTGATCACCGAAAAGGTAACGCAGTTCGGCGAAGAGCCTTCGTTCGCCCTGGTGCCTCCCGGCATCGGTGATTATGAACCGCCTATTCCCGAATATGCCGGCTGGACCCAGCAGGAACGCGTGCTGGAAGCGCAGCGCCTGTATCAACAGGCCGGCTATTCCGCTGAAAACCCGCTGCGCACCGAAATCCGCTATAACACCAGCGAGAACAACAAGAAGCTGGCCCTGGCGGTGGCCTCGATGTGGAAGCAGGAGCTTGGCGTAATCACCACGCTGGTGAACGAAGAGTGGAAAGTGTTCTTGCAGAACCGCGAGCAGAAGGTTGTCACCGAGGTATTCCGGGCCGGCTGGATCAGCGATTACAACGATCCTTACAGCTTCCTCGAACTGTTTCGCAGCGGCGAGGCGCGCAATGATTTCGCCTACAGCAACCCGAGTTTCGATGCGCTGCTGGAGGAGATGGCGAAGGAACGCTCACCGCAACGGCGCAACCGCATGATGCGCGAAGCGGAACGCCTGCTGTTGGAGGATAATCCCATCCTGCCGGTGTACACCTACGTGAGCAAACGACTGGTGGATCCTCACGTGCGAGGCTGGCAAAGCAACGTCATGGATCATCATTACAGCCGTTACATGTACAAGCTCAAATCACAAGGTCGCCCGGTGAAAGGCACCGGGCCTGGCGCCGAAACTGCCACCGAACCAGCCGCGCAATCAACCGCGGAACGGGCGCCACAGCCCGAAAGCAGCGCGGGAGAGCGCAGCTGATGTCGGGTTTGGGGCGCTTCGCGGCCAGCCGTATCCTCGGCCTGATTCCCACGCTGCTGATGCTGATCACCATCGCGTTCTTCCTGATCCGCGTGGCGCCGGGCGGGCCGTTCGACAGCGAAAAAGCCCTGCCCGATGAAATCCGCCTCAACCTCGAGGCCAAGTACCACCTGGATGAACCGCTGCTGCAGCAGTACTTCCGTTACATCGGGCAGATTCTCACGCTCGATTTCGGGCCATCGTTTCAGTACAAGGACTGGACCGTCAATGAGCTGATCGCGCTCGGGTTCCCGGTGTCCCTCACCATCGGCGGGCTGGCCATGCTGCTGGCCTTCTTCGTCGGCAGCCTGGTCGGCATCGTGGCCGCCCTGCGGCAGAATTCCGCCACCGATTACACCATCATGGGCCTGGCCATGGTGGGTGTTTCGATTCCGAATTTCGTGATCGCCCCGTTCCTGATCCTGGCCGTGGCCGTGTATCTCGGCTGGCTGCCGGCGGGGGGATGGGAGTGGCAGGCGCGGTACATGGTGCTGCCGGTGCTGACCCTGGCCCTTCCGGTGATCGCCTACATCGCGCGGCTGATGCGCGGCAGCATGATCGAGGTGCTGCACAGCAATTACATTCGCACCGCCCGCGCCAAGGGCCTGCCGGAGCACCTCATCGTGTTGCGTCATGCACTGAAGCCCGCGCTTCTGCCGGTGATTTCCTTCATGGGCCCGGCCACCGCCGGACTGATCACCGGGTCGGTGGTGATCGAGCGCATTTATTCCATTCCCGGCCTCGGCAGTTACTTCGTGCAGGGCGCGCTGAACCGCGATTACACGCTGGTGATGGGCGTGGTGATTTTCTACGGCTTTGTCATCGTGCTGCTGAACTTCATCGTCGACCTGCTGTACGCCTGGCTGAACCCGAAAATCCGCTATGAAAAGAGCTGAACGCGCATGAACGAAAAGCAAACAGCTGTCATAGAGGATGCCTTTGCCGCGGCGATGGCCGGGCCGGATGTGCCGGGCCGCTCGCTGTGGCGCGATGCCTGGCACCGCCTGCTGAAGAACAAGGCGGCGGTGGTGAGCGGCATCATCATGGCACTGATGGTGCTGGCGGTGATCATCGGCCCGGAACTGAGCCCCTGGGAAGCGGATTTCACCGACTGGGACAACACCGCATCGCCGCCCAGCCTGGAAACCGGCCACTGGTTCGGCACCGACTCGGTGGGCCGCGACATCCTGGTGCGCACGCTGGAAGGCGGCCGCATTTCGCTGCTGGTGGGGCTGGTCTCCACGCTGGTGAGCCTGGTGATCGGCATCACCTACGGCTCCATCGCCGGGTATTACGGCGGCGCCACCGACCGCATGATGATGCGCTTCGTGGATATCGTCTACGCGCTGCCCTTCATGTTTTTCGTGATCCTGCTGATGGTGGTGTTCGGCCGCAACATCCTGCTGATCTTCGTCGCCATCGGCGCGGTGAACTGGCTGGACATGGCGCGCATCGTCCGCGGACAGACCATGGCCCTGAAAAGCACCGAATTCATCGAGGCGGCCCAGGCCTGCGGCGTGGAGGATGCCGACATCATCCGCCGCCACATTGTGCCCAACCTGCTGGGCGTCGTGATGGTGTACGTCACGCTCACCATTCCGCAGGTGATCCTGGTGGAATCCTTCCTCAGCTTTCTCGGGCTGGGCGTGCAGGAGCCCATGAGCTCATGGGGCGCTCTGGTGAACGATGGCGCGCAGGACATGGAGTCGTCACCCTGGACGCTGGTGTTCCCGGCGCTGTTCCTGGCCACCACGCTGTACTGCTTCAATTACATCGGTGACGGCATGCGCGATGCGCTCGATCCCAAGGACCGGTCATGAGGAAGGGCGCATGAGGAAGGGCGCATGAGCACCCTGCTGGAGGTGCAAGGACTCGAGGTCCGCTTTGATACGCCGGACGGCGAAGTCACCGCCGTGAATGGCGTGGATTTCAGCGTGGGCGCGGGTGAAACCCTGGCCATCGTGGGCGAATCCGGCTCCGGCAAAAGCCAGCTGGTGCTGGCCATGATGGGCCTGCTGGCGGAAAACGGTACTGCCTCCGGTTCAGCGAAATTCAAGGGCGCGGAGCTGATGGGCATGAGCCAGAAAGAGCTCAACAGCGTTCGCGGCCAGGACATCGCGATGATTTTCCAGGACCCGATGACCTCGCTGAACCCCTTCCTCACCATCGAGCGGCAGATGACCGAAGTGGCCATGCACCACCGCAAGATGTCGCGCCGCGAGGCGCGGGCGCATGCGGTGGAAATGCTGCGCGCGGTGCGCATTCCCGACCCGGAGGAGCGCATCCGCCAGTACCCGCACGAATTTTCCGGCGGCATGCGGCAGCGGGTGATGATCGCCATGGGGCTTTTGTGCGAGCCCGACCTGCTGATCGCCGACGAGCCCAGCACAGCGCTGGATGTCACCGTGCAGGCGCAGATCACGCGGCTGCTGGGCGAGCTGCGCAAGCAATCGCGCATGGCCATCATCCTCATCACCCACGATCTCGCCGTGGTGGCCGATGTGTGCGACCGCATCCTGGTGATGTACGCCGGGCAAGTGGTGGAAAGCGGCAGTGTCGACGACATTTTCTACCGGCCGGCGCACCCCTACACACAAGGCCTGCTGGAATCGGTGCCGCGTCTCGACCGCCCCGCTGATACCGAGTTGCACGCCATTCGCGGCAACCCGCCCAACCTGCTGGCCCTGCCCGAGGGCTGTGCCTTTCGTGACCGCTGCGACCAGGCTCGCGACGAGTGCCGGCAAACGCCACCCGTGTGGCGGGATTCGAGCGGCCGCTGCAACCGCTGCATCCTCGGGTTGCCGGGAGGTGAAATCGTCAACTCCGCTGGCTGCCCGGAAACAGGGCCGGCGGAAACCGCGGGAGAACCGGCATGAGCGAACCGGTATTGCGCGTCCAGGACCTGACGCTGCATTACGAGAGCGACAGCGGCAGCCTGCTGAACCGCCGCAAGCGCGTGCTGCGCGCGGTGGATGGCGTCAGCTTTGACCTGCATGCGGGTGAAACCCTGGGCATCGTGGGTGAGTCGGGTTCCGGCAAATCCACCCTGGCGCGGGCGATACTCGGCCTGGCCAGACCGCAGCGCGGCCGCGTGCTGTGGATGGGCGAAGACCTCACCAGGCTGGATCACGAGCAACTGCGGCTGAAGCGCAAGGAAATCCAGATCGTGTTCCAGGACCCGATCGCCTCGCTGAACCCGCGCATGACCGCCGGCGCCATCATCGGCGAGCCACTGGGCACCTTCTATCCGCACATGGAGCGGCTGCAGATCGAGGAACGCACCCGCGGCATGATGAAAATGGTGGGCCTGTTGCCCAACCAGATCAACCGGTATCCGCACGAATTCTCCGGCGGCCAGTGCCAACGCATCGGCATCGCCCGTTCGCTGGTGCTGAACCCCAAACTGCTGATCTGCGACGAGCCGGTGAGCGCGCTGGATGTGTCCATCCAGGCGCAGATCATCAACCTTCTGCGCGACCTGCAGAAAAAGCTCGGCCTGGCGCTGATTTTCATCGCCCATGACCTGTCGGTGGTGAAGCACATCAGCGACCGCGTGATGGTGATGTACATGGGCCGCAGCATGGAACTGGCGCAGAAGGAAGCGCTGTACCGCCGCCCGCTGCATCCCTACACCAACGCGCTGATGAAATCGGTGCCGGTGCCCGACCCGAAACTGGCGCGCAAGCTGCGCCAGGAGCTGTGGCTGAAGGGCGACATGCCCTCGCCTTTTGATCCGCCCAAGGGTTGCGTGTTCCATACCCGCTGCCCCTACGCGGTGAAACGCTGCCAGGCCGACGTGCCGGCGCTGCGCCGCATCGAGCAGGGCGACTGGGCGGCCTGCCACCGCGCCGAGGAACTGGACCTGTCGGTGGAATTGCAGGTCAC
>CBFGWJ010000063.1:0-8521 GCA_965652335.1 uncultured Gammaproteobacteria bacterium
TGGGGCGTGCAGGAAGGTTCCGGAGTCGGCTTCATACTGCAGCCCATTCCGTCCCAGAACCGCCTGGTTGGCACCTGGTACACCTACAATTCATCCGGCGCGCCGATTTTCTACACCTATGACAGCGAAGCCGGCGGTTTTGACGGCACCATGGCTGAAACCACGCTGTACCTGAGCACCGATGGTGGCACCGATGAGGGCGACATTGTCGAGACCGAAGAAGTAGGTACGGTGGAGTTCGAAGTGCTGGGTTGCTTTGATGCCATGGCTACGGTGCGCATCGGCAATGCGGCTCCGGCGATGTTCACTGCCAAGCGCCTGGTTGCTCCGCTGGGTTGTTCACTGGAATGACCCGGGTGTGAGTCCTGGAACTACCCGGACTGAACGATTTGGACCTGCCGGCTCGTACACTCTGGACAATCTCCCTCCAGTCGCAGAGCCTCTCTCCCCTTGGCAGGCCGCCCAGCCCCGTCACCCGACGGGGCTGGTTTTTTTGGTGAGAGTACAGTTGAGGCGCGGGCTGAAGACGGCCCGCGCGCTGCTTACTGCGCCAGGGCGATGTAGAACGCCAGGGTCAGCACCGAAATCAACATCGCGGCCGAGCGTACATGGCGCCAGGGTGCCAGGTCCATTTGCGCATGGGCCGGTGTCTCCGCAATCGGCACGGCCACGCCGCTGCCCGGATTGCGCAGGCTCAGCCCGAACAGCAACAGCAGGGTGAGCACGAACACGATCGCCAGGGTATGCAGGAAGTGCAGTGGCTCGCTGAGCCCGAACACCTGCTGCAGCAGGCCCTGGAACGCATCGCCAAAGCTGAAGTTCAGCAGGTAGAACAGGATGGGGCCCAGCACCAGTCCGGCCTTGGCGGCCGTGGCATTCACCCGGCGCGTCAGCAGGCCGCACAGGATCACCGCCAGCATGGGGCCGAAGAAGGTGGCGTTGATCTGTTGCAGGTAGATATAGAGGCTGCCGCCGGTGTCGATATTGGGCGCCACCCACATCGCGGCCACCGCCAGCACGGCGCTGCACAGGCGGCCGGTACGCACCAGGCTGCGGCCATCGGCGTCGGGCTTCCACAGGGTTTTGTAGATGCCTTCGCTGAACAGGGTGGCGGCGCTGTTCAGCACGCTGTTGAAGGTGCTGAGGATGGCGCCCACCATCACTGCGGCAAACAGGCCGGTGAGGGCTGAAGGCAGCACGGTTTTCACCAGCAGCGGATAGGCCTGCAGGTATTGCTCGCTGCTGAGCTGGTCCTTGAACAGGTGATACGCGATCACGCCCGGCAGCACGATGGCGAGCGGGCCCAGCAGCTTGAAGCCGGCTGCGATCATCACGCCTTTCTGCGCTTCCTTCAGGCTGCGCGCGCCCAGCACGCGCTGGATGATGGACTGGTTGGTGCACCAGAAGAAAATCTGGTTGACGATCATGCCGGTGAACAGCACGCCAAATGGCAGGAAGGAGCCCGGTTCATCGCCGGTGATGTCAAACTTTTCGTGCTCGGCGGTATAGACCTGGTTGAAACCCTCCAGCAGGTTGCCGTTGCCGATCATCCACAGAGCCAGCGCCGGCACCATTAAACCGGCCAGCAAAAAGCCGATGCCGTTGATGGTGTCGGAAATGGCTACGGCCTTCAGGCCGCCGAAAATGGCATACATCGAGCCCAGCAGGCCCACGCCCCAGACCATCAGCCAGCGGGACTGCGATTCGGTGATGCCGAATGTGGTGGAGACATCGAACAGGCTCTCCAGCCCGGCGGCGCCGAACAGCAGCACCACCGGCAGGATGGCCACCACGTAGGAGAACAGGAACAGCAGCGAGGCGATGACGCGGGTGTTGCTGTCAAAGCGCAGCGCCAGGAACTCCGGAATGGTGGTCAGCCCCATGCGCAAATACTTCGGCACGAAATACACCGCCGCCAGCACCATGGCCAGCGCGGCCGTGGTTTCCCAGGCCATCACCGCGATGGTGTGGTTGAAGGCATCGCCGTTCAGGCCGATCAGGTGCTCGGTGGAAAGGTTGGTGAGCATCAGAGAGCCCGCGATCACCCAGGCGGTAAGGCTGCGGCCGGCGAGGAAATAGGCCTCCGAGGAATTCATCCGGTCGCGGCGGGTGAACCACCATGAAATCAGCGCTACGCTACCGGTGAACAGCACAAAGGAAACAAATGCGGTCATGGCCGGCTCACCGTTGGGTCAAGATCCGGCAACTTCTTCCGGCGCGTGGGCTTTGACATCAGGCAATGCCCGGATTCATGAACCCGAGCGTCGCCGGAACTGGTATTCGTATTCCACCGTCATGGCCGAACTGCCATCGTCCGGTACCGACAGCAACTGCACGGTGGCCTGGTCGCCGTCGATTTGCATGTGCGCAAAGCCCCACAACAAGCCTTTGGCGAACAGGGTTTCATGTGCGGGATACTTGGCATCCTGGTACCGGATAAAATTGGTGTTCACCGGCCGCTGCTTGGCGGCGGCGCCGGAAACCACCTGGGTCAGCGGTTGCGCCGTGGCCTGCCCGAGGGCGGCGGAGCAGTCATCGGTGTGGACTTCCAAGGTGTGGTCATGGCCCACCAGGAAGGCGTCGGCATAGCGGCACATGGCGGGCAGGATCATCTCGCGCAGCGCGCGACCCTCCTCGAACTTGCTGCCGGAAGAAGACCAGATCGGGTGGTGGGCCAGCACGATCTTCCATCGCGCCGTGGAGGTTCGAAGCGACTGCTCCAGCCAGGCCGCCATGTTTTTCTCCTCTTCGGTGAGCGGCTCGACGGAATAGTTGGGCTCCCGGATGGTATCGGTGACCACCTCCTCGCCATTTTCATCCAGGTAGTCTTCATAGACCGTGGTGGAAGCCAGCATCATGCTGGTGTCAATCACGAATAACTCCACGTCACCTTTGCCGGCCGGGGGTTTGACCGCATAAAACGGGCCATCGATGTAGAAATCCGGGGACTGTTCAAGGAACTCGATCTGCGCGAAGCCACCCTCGCGCGAAGTTTCCCAGTCATGGTTGCCAAGCGTGACGTACACGGTGTAATCGGGGTCGCCGCTGGCCAGTGAACCGAATGGCTGGGTGAGGTTGTCGTGAAAGCGTTGGGCATCGTCCTTGCCGTCCGCGCCCAGGGTGGCGCCGCTGGGATAGATGTTGTCGCCCAGCATCACGGCAAAGTCACAGCGCGCACCCGGTTGGTGCCCCGGGCTGCAATAATTCTTCATGGCCAGCGACACCGCATCCATTCCAGAGGCAGCTACCGTTTTTCCGGTGACGGGGGAGATGGCATGTGGGGTGGGCTCGAACTCGTCCGGTGGCCTTTTGTCCTCGAGCCAGCTTTCCCACTCGGCCTGCAGGAATTCCTCGGTGCTGTACAGGTCGACAAAATCATCCTGGTCGGGATACATCAAATGGTAACCGCCGTCACCGAAAATCAGCACGCCCACGTCAACCGGCGTTGCCGTGGTCTCCGGCGCGCTGGCGGTTGCGGCGCAGCCCGCCAGCAGTAGCACGGGCAGGGCGAGGCCGAGGCGGCGGATTACAGTGGTGGCGGCAAAATTCGCGTACAGTTTCATCAGTTTGCTTCCATTGTGTGGCCAGTTGCCGGGCATGAGTCTAGGCTAAATCACCCTGGTAAAAGATTGCGAAAGTTTAATCATATAGAATATTTTTTCTTATTATAATCGCTACTGGAAAATTTATTCCATTATCTGACATAATGAAATCCCGGTTCAGGCCATACTGAAACATCCGACCTGGATTTCGCCATCAAACACACATACCAGGTCCAGATCCCATGAACATACATCCCATGAAATCAACCGGCTCAAACCACCTGCGCATCGTTCTCCCGTTGCTGCTGGTTGCGCTCAGCGCCTGCCAGCAGCAGGACAGTCCGGCCGGTCCGGCAGTGGCAGAGCCTGCTACTGAACCCGCGCCCATTCACCAGGCCGCCACGGCAGAGCGGGCGGTGATTGCAGTCGCGGCGCATGCAGAAACCGAGCCCACGCTGATGGACGGCGCGAACGCCGTTGAAATACTGCTGGATGCGCAGGATTTGTCCAACTCGGTTTTGCTGGGCGCCAGCAGCGAGGGCGGCATCGAGATTTATGACCTGGCGGGCAAACGCCTGGCCAGCGACCAGCGCCGGCCGGTGAGCGTGCTGGATGTGCATTACAACTTTCCACTGGAAGGCGACAAATCCAGCCCCGGAGCAAGTCTGATAGTGGCATTCGATACCGCCACTGCGGAGCTGGTGGCCTTTACCCTCAACCGGAATGACAACAGCCTGGAGCAGGTGAGCGACAGCAGCCTGTTCACCGGCGCGGAAATCGAAGGCCTGTGCTTCTACCACAGCCCGCTCACCGGCAAGTTCTATGTGTTCGCGGCCGGTGAGGGTTACCTGCAGCAGTGGGAACTGTATGGGCGTGAGGGGGCGGTGAAAGGCCGCCTGACCCGCAAGTTGCCGGTAGGCCTGGGCGTGGCGCATTGCGCCGCCAGTGACCAGACCTCCACCCTGTACTACAGCCAGGAAACGGTTGGTGTGTGGAGCATGAATCCCGAACCGGAATCCGAGGCCGAGGCAACCCCCATAGACCTGGCCGCTCCCAAAGGGCGCTTCGAAGGCGACATCAAAGGCCTGGCGTTGCTGGAATACGCCGACGGCGGAGGCTACCTGCTGGTTTCCGATGCGGATGCCAGCCTGTTGCAGGTGTACGCGCTGGATGACCTGTCGCACGCCGCCACGGTGCGCATCGAAGCCGGCGATGGCGTGGATGGCGCCGAGGAGTCCGAAGGCCTGGCCGCTACCGGCCTGGGACTGAACGCGGATTATCCGGCCGGGCTGGTGCTGGTTTCCGATGAATCCAATGAGGAAAGCGGGGCAATTGCCCACACCAACTTCAAGTTCATCTCCTGGCAGGACCTTGCCACAGCCGCAGGACTGGATGGCGGTCAGGCCTATGACCCGCGCATTCCAATCCAGTCTTCCGCCATTACGGTAACAGCCAGCGTGGAAACCGAACCGGTGAAAGGCTATGGCGATGCGGCGGATGACCCGGCGATCTGGGTCGACCCGGTGGACCCGTCGCGAAGCCTGTTGATCGGCACGCAGAAAAAAATGGGCCTGAATGTGTACAACCTCCAGGGTGAACTGGTGCAGTCCTTGCCCGACGGGCGCATCAACAACATCGACCTGCGCTACAACTTCCCCCTGGGCGGCCAGCAACTGGACGTGCTCATCGGCAGCAACCGCAGCACCGACAGCATCAGCATCTATGCCATCGACCCCGCCACGCGCCGCCTGTACGACATTGCCGATGGGCTCATCGACACCGGCATGATGGATCCCTACGGCCTGTGCATGTACCGCAGCGCCAAAACCGGCAACTATTACGTGATCATCAACGACACCGATGGCGTGGTAAGGCAATGGCGGCTGCTGGATGCCGGCAACGGCAAGGTGGGTGTGGAACTGGTGCGTGAGTTCAAACTCGACAGCCAGACCGAAGGCTGCGTGGCCGATGATGAAACCGGTGACCTGTACATCGGCGAGGAAGATGTGGGCATCTGGAAATACGCTGCCGAGCCGGGTGCGGCCATAACCGATGGACACGAAGCCCGCGTGGCGGTTGACACCGTGGCCGATGGCAACCTGACGGATGATGTCGAAGGCCTGGCCCTCTATTTCGGCCCGGACGGCAGCGGTTACCTGATCGCCTCCAATCAGGGTGCTGACAGCTATGCGGTGTATGAGCGTGCCGGCGACAACCGCTTCCTTGGCCTGTTCCACGTGGTGGCCGGCGCCGATACCGGCATCGACGGCGTGTCCGAAACCGACGGGCTGGATGTCACCAGCGCCAACCTCGGGCCGGCCTTCCCGAACGGACTGTTCATAGCCCAGGATGGACGCAACATTTCCCCGGATGACCGGCAGAACTTCAAGCTGGTGCCTTGGGAGCGGATTGCCGCAGCCATGGGCCTGGAGATCCATTCGGGCTACGATCCACGCCTTGAACCAGGGTCCCCCGCCCAATAATGGCGCGCCTGTGAATCAAGCAGCATGCCGCCCTGAACCCGGCCGGGCGTCCAGCCCGGCCCGTAATTCGCAGCAGGCTGTTGCTTGAACGCTTTCCTGCGCTACTTCGCCGCCGGCCAGGACCAGCCGCGCCTGGCCGACAAGGCCCTGATCGACCAGCAGTTCCACCTGCACCGGCGCAACATCATCATCGTCATCACGCTGTGTTACGGTCTGGGCTATGTCTGCCGCCTGGCGCTGAACGTGGTGAAAAAGCCGATGATGGACGCCGGGCTGTTCACGCCCGAGGAAATGGGCCTGATCGGTTCGATGCTGCTGTACGGCTATGCCTTTGGCAAATTCAGCAACGGTTTCCTGGCCGATTATTCCAACGTCAGCCGGTTCTTTGCCTTCGGCCTGCTGATGTCGGCATTGCTGAATTTCGGCATGTCGCTGTCCACCGCGGTGTGGCTGTCGGCGGCGCTGTGGGCACTGAACGGCTGGTTCCAGGGCTTTGGAGCGCCGGCCTGCGTGGTGGCCATGGCCAACTGGTACACCGGCCGCGAACGCGGCCGGCTGTACGGCATCTGGAGCACCGCGCATTCCATCGGGGAAGGGCTGACTTACCTTGGCATCGCCATCCTGATCGCGCTGCCGCCCAAGGGCCTGGGGCTGCCCTGGCAATATGGCTTCTGGATTCCGGCCGCCATCTGCATCGGCGCCGCTTACATCTGCCTGCGCTGGCTGCAGGACCGGCCGCAGACGCTGGGGTTGCCATCGCTGGCGGAATGGCACCACCGGACGGCCGCCACCGCTGTGCCGGTGAAGCACGATGCCGCCAGCATCTGGCGCAACCAGCTTAAAGTGCTGGTGATTCCATCCATCTGGGTGATTGCCCTGGCCAGTTCCAGCATGTACGTCACGCGCTATGCCATCAACAGCTGGGGCAATGTCTACCTGCAGGAAATCCGTGGTTTCGACCTGTTCGATGCCAACCTGTTCATCTTCCTCAACACCGCCGCCGGTATTCTGGGTTGCGTGGCTTTCGGTTACATGTCGGACAAGTGGTTCGCTTCCCGCCGGCCGCCCGCCAACCTGATTTTCGGCCTGATAGAATTGCTGCCGCTGTTGTTGATTTTTTATGGCCCGAACAATTCCTATGTGCTGGCGGCCGCTCTGGTTGCCTATGGCTTCGGCCTCAGCGGCCTGCTTGCCTCATTGGGCGGGCTGTTTGCCATCGACATCGCGCCACGCAAAGTGGCCGGCGCGGCGATGGGTTTCATCGGTATTTTCAGTTACCTCGGCGCCGGCATGCAGGATTACATCAGCGGCATGCTGATTTCGGATACGGAGATGAAGGTGGTGTTCAACATGGGCCAGCAGGCGCCCACGGTGTATTTCTATGATTACTCCATCCCGGTGATGTTCTGGGTAGGTGCATCGGTGCTGTCGATCGTGCTTGCGTCCAGCCTGTGGAAGGTGAAGGCCAGTGATTAGTGTTGTGGACACGTTGGCTGCATGCACCGGCAGTCCGGGCCCACGATTGTTGCTGCTGCTGGTGTTGATTCCGGGCCTGCAGGCTTGCCAGAAGGACACTGAATTCGACTACTGCAAAAACCATTACGAAGTGCATGCCGGGCATGCCGACACCATCGGCCACCTTGAGGCGAACCTCGATGCAGAAGGCCTGCTGACAGTGAACCTTCGGCTTCCGCCCAGCGCACTGTCCGGTGGCACAGATTCCAACCTGCTGGCGGAGTTGCTGCAAAGTCCGGAGCAGGTTTACCGCGTCGACAGCAGCCAGGACTGCGCCGCGCCCACGGTGCGCGTGCTGGAAGCCGAGCGGGGCGTGGCCATCGAATACCGGTCGGATTGCGGCAAGAACAACCGCATCAGCCAGGTGAATGTAGAATTGTTCGAGCTGCTGGATAGCCTGGAAGAGGTGGAAGTGCAGGTCAATACGCCGGCCACCAGCAAACACTTTGCCATCAGCCGGCTGTGCGAGCGGGCGATTTTCCGGCTGCAATCACCCCACTGAACCGGAGGTCATCATCAGCACCCTGGATGAACGTTTTGAATTTGCCCAGGCCATCGCCCGCGAGGCTGGCGCGGGCGCGCTGCGCTATTTTCGTGATTTTGCCGCGCTTACCGTGCACAGCAAGGGCGTGCAGGACATGGCCAGCGAAGCCGACCTGGCTACCGAGCGGCTGATCCGGTCTGCCGTTGAGCAGCGCTTTTCCGGGGATGCCTTCCTGGGCGAGGAAACCAGCGACCAGTTCAGGCTCGAGCCTGGCGAAGGACCGCAGCCGGGCACCTGGATCGTCGACCCCATCGACGGCACCCAGCCGTTTGTGAATGGCATACCCAGCTGGTGCATCTCCATCGCTTACGTTGAAGGGCACGAAATCCGCATCGGCGTGGTGTATGACCCGGTGCACGATGAACTGTTTGCCGCGCAACAGGGAAAAGGGGCCATGCTGAATGGCAGGCCCATCCAGGTGGCCAGCGCCACCAGCC
>CBFGWJ010000064.1:0-8440 GCA_965652335.1 uncultured Gammaproteobacteria bacterium
TGCCTGGAAAGGAACGTGCCACTTGTCGTGCCAGGTAAAGCGGGGCGGATCGGCAACCAGCGAACTGAACGGTGCAAGGCACATCAGTCCGGCCAGAATCATACGTAAATTCAGGTTCATTACTTCATCTCCTGCTGGGTTATCTATTGATTACATTGCTAAGAAAGCTTCCATGAAGAATCTTGGAATGACGGACCACGCTGTCATGTGTAATGCGAGAAAAGATCACGCACCGAATCAAGCAGGAATGTGGCTTTCAGCCTTGCGCGTGGCCGCGTTTCATTGGCTATCGACATGCCGGCCGCGTCCACGATGATGGTGTAGTAGCCGGCAAGGGCGAGCCGGGTTGCGGTATCCGCCTTGAGCTCATGGCGATCCATGATTACTGCCAGACGTTTCGCATAGTCCTTATCGTGCGCTTCGGTGCGCTCATAGAGTTCGGGAATATTCGGGATCAGGGGAACTAGGGCCAGCAGGCTCTTGTGCCGTTTGTAGGTCTTGACGAGTACTTCAGCAAGGTGGACGAATTCATCGGTAACCGATTCGTACTTGTCGCGGCTCGCTTCAACTTTGGCCAGGGCTTCATTGTCAAGCGACAGCCACCGTTCAAGGAGAACGGAAAGAACCGCATGCTTGTTGGGAAAGAACTGGTACACCGACCCCACGGACACTCCGGCGCGCTCGGCAATGGTTACGGTTCCCAGGCGGTCATATCCTTCCTGTTCCAGTACGGCTGCTGCCGCGGAGAGCATCAATTCGTAGCGTTCCTTTGAGCGCGCCTGAGAGGGCTTCTTGCGCACCCTGGTTTCACGCCGCTTGTGGCCTTTCTGCTTTTGCTTGGGTTCCATCTTGCTATTGGCACCTCTGGTTGCATCAGGACTGTATTATCCCATAATATGAAGAAACTTTCATGATTTCCTCAAACCAAAAGCAGGCTTCTGAGTGGCGAAAAACAAGACAACCGAATTTCCATTGATTGATGTCAGCGGTTCCCCGGCCCAGCGCGGGCGTCAGTATGGTGAGCAGGCAGCTGGTCAGATTGCTCATGGAATTAAAACATACAAGAAAAGGTTTGGCCTGTCCGGTGTCTCTTGGCAGCAGGCCCTGAAAATTGCCTCGGGCTTCATCCCGGAACTCAGCAGAGACCAGCCTGACTTGCTGGAGGAACTGGAGCATGTCGCAATTGGAGCGAACGTGGAGCTTGTTGAAATTCTTGCCCTGAATTGCCGGACGGAGATCATGTACGGCGCCCTGGGTGAGGTGAACGAGCCAACAGACGGTTGCACCGGCATCATCGCCATGCCGGAAACTACGCTTTCGGGCAGGCTGCTGCATGGGCAGAACTGGGACTGGCGGGATGAATGCGCAGAGTCTGCGGTGGTTTTGCGCATCCGCTATGACACCGGGGCATCGGACTGACCGGGAATATGCTCATGTGCGACCGGGACAACCGTCCGGGCGGAGTTCCCATTCCGTTTATCCGCCGCCGGATACTTGAGCAACACACGCTTGCCGGTGCAGTTGATGTGGTCAAGGAAACGCCAAAGTCATTTTCAACCAACCTGATGCTCAGTCACACTGATGGGGAGTGCATCAACCTCGAAACTGTTCCTGGTTCAACCTTTGTGGTTTGTCCGGAGAATGGACTGCTGGTTCATGCCAATCACTTCGAATCGGCCGAGGCGACGGCCAGGGTTGAGGACAAAGGTGTCGCCTTGCTGCCCTGCTCACCCCGCAGGAAGCGAAGAGTGGTCGACGCACTCGTGCCGCATTTGGGCGAACTTTCTCTTGATCACTTCAAGAAGGCGCTGGGTGACAAATCCGGCGATCCTGATGGCGTTTGCGCCTACCCTGCTGAGGATACCGATGGCACGGTGCACTCGACCGTTGCAACCATTTTGATGGATGTGGCGCTAGGGCACATGCAGATTGCGGTTCGTCCTTACGCTGAACACGTATATGTACGCTATGACCTGGTTGCGCCGTAGGATTTCGGCGAGGTTTTTCCAGGTTGTTGCGTTCGGGTTGCTGGCCGCAATGCCCACAAGTGCGTTTCCGGCGCGCTCGGGCCAGGATGAGGTTCGCATCGCAATCACCACCGATATCCGCAGCAGTTTTCCCGGCGTCAATCGTGTTTCGTTCTCCGATGATGTTCTGATCCATGTAGTGGAACCGTTGGTTTCGCACCGGGGCGACCTTTCTGTGGCTCCGCTGGCAGCGCAGCGGTTTGATGCGTCCGACGACCTTCGGGAATTCAGCTTCACCCTGAGAGTAGGGTTGCGCTTTCTCAATGGCGACCTTGCTACCGCGGCCGATGTGGTCTACGTCTGGGGGCGCGTGCTCGACCCCAAATCGGGATTCCAGTGTCTGCCTTTTTTTGATGGAAGCACCGGGGCAGCGATTGAATCAGTTACGGCGGAAGATCCCCGAACAGTGGTCATCAGACTGGATTCCCCCAGCGCCGTTTTCCTTGAGCAGCTGGCTTATGTCCAATGTCCGGTGGCGGTCCTGCACCGGGACTCCTGGGACGAAGACGGTAACTGGGTGAACCCCATCGGCACTGGTCCGTATCGGTTTACTGAATGGAAAAAGGGTCGCTACGTACTGTTGCAGCGCTTCGAAAGCTATGTGCCCAGCAAGGGACCCGCCACCGGCTTGGTCGGGCACAAGAATGCCGAGGTCGAGTTCCTGCGCTTCCTGGTGATTCCTGACGATATGGCGACATCAGCCGCGCTGGTCTCTGGCCAGCTGGATGTCGTACCCCTGGTGGCACCGGTCAATGCGCTGGAACTGCGCCACAACCGGCGTGTGGTGGTCATGGACCACGAAGGCCTCAGCCGCCGCACGCTGCTGCTGCAGACCGATGACCCTTTGCTCTCGGATGTGCGCATCCGGCAGGCGCTGGCCCATGCTCTGGACCTGCCGCAGTTTGCCGATATCGCATCGCTGGACCTGGCCGTGCACAACCCATCCGTGATCCCGCGCAGCGATGCCATGCATACCACGGCCCACGATGAAAGCTGGGCCTTTGATCCGGCACGCTCAAAGCAACTACTTGAAGAAGCGGGCTACGAAGGCGAAGAAATCGTGGTGATGACCACGCGGTCGGAACAGGCGATTTTCGACCTGGCCATGATCGCGGAGGCCATGTGGTCGAAAGCGGGTTTCAATATCCGGGTAGAAGTGCTCGACTTCGGCACCCTGCTAACCCGCTATTCGACCGGTGATTTCCAGGTCGCTGCGTTTGAGTTCAGCCCGCGCCTCACCGCCATCATGAACATGCACACGTTGATAGGCAGCAAGGAATCGATGCCGGCGCGGTGGGATGATGTGCGTGCGGCCAGCCTCTTGCAACAGGCTTCAGCCGTTGCGAACCCTGCTGAACGACAGGCGCTGCTTGATGAAATTCACCGGTTGATGTTGGTGGAAACTCCTGTGATCAATGTCTACAACGCACCGATTGTGGATGTCATTTCCAGCAGCCTTGAAGGCTACCAGCCTTGGGCTGGAGCAAATCCGCGACTGTGGAATGTGCGGAAAGCGCAATGAGCAACTATTTCATCAAGCGCTTGCTGATGTTGGTTCCCACCTTCTTGCTGGTGACAGTTACCGTATTTGTGGTCATGCGACTGGTGCCGGGCGACCCGGTAGTGATGATGCTGGGCGACATTGATAACCCCGAGCTGGTGCGCCAGGTGCGCTCAGAATTGCGTCTCGACGAACCCATCGTTGTGCAGTACCTGGATTGGCTGGGGCGAATCGCTGTGCTGGATTTTGGCCAGTCCATCGTTACCGGGGAACCGGTGATCGAAACGATGCTGTCGCGGCTGGGAGTTACCGCCCAGGTCGTATTCATCAGCGTGTTCGTGGCCACTTTCCTGGCTCTGGTTTTCGGAACCCTCGCGGCCTGGCGGCAGAATCAGCCGGCCGACCTGGTGATCACCATTCTTGCGGTGGGCAGCATGTCGATACCCGCTTTCTGGGTAGGAATCGCGTTGATCATCGTGTTTGGCATCACACTTCAATGGCTGCCCACCGTGGGCTATGTTTCTCCGCTGGACAATCTTTCAGAGGGTCTTCAATTCCTGGTGCTTCCGGTAGCCGCGCTGGTGGTCGCCGAAACCGGCGGCCTGCTGCGCATGGTTCGCTCCACCATGCTGGATGTGCTGCGCAAGGACTACATCATGGCCGCGCGGGCACGCGGGCTGAGCGAGCGCAGGGTGCTGTTCCATCACGCATTGCCGAACACACTGATTCCCACCGCAACCCTGGTTGGATTCACGCTGGGTTCGCTGCTGGGTGGCGCCGCTGTCATTGAGACCGTCTTCACCTTGCCCGGGCTTGGCCGCCTGCTGGTTGAGAGTGTTTATGCCCGCGACTATGTGATCGTGCAGGGTGTAATGATCTTCGTCGCTGCGATTTACGTGGTTGTTAACCTGATTGTGGATTTGCTCTACCCGCTGCTGGATCCGCGGGTGAGGCTGCGGGCATGAGGCTGCGGGCGAACGGCATCATCGGGCTGGCCGGAATCAGCCTGGTGCTGCTGGTTACCCTTGCCGGAGTCATCGCCAGCCCCTATGACGCGCTTGAAGCTGATTTTCTGAATCGCTTCGCGGAGCCATCGGCCATCCATTGGTTTGGTACGGATGAGTATGGCCGGGATGTGTTCACACGCGTGGCCATGGGGTCGTTTGTCACCTTGCGGGTCAGTATCGCTGCGGTTGCGCTGGCATTGGCCGCGGGATTGCTGATTGGTGCCAGCAGCGCCTACTTCGGCGGCTGGACCGACCGCTGCGCCATGGTCGTAATCGACAGCATCATGGCGTTTCCCGGACTGCTGCTGGTGCTGGGCATCATGGCGGTGCTGGGGCCAAACGAGTGGGGCGTCATCCTGGCGCTCGCCATCGCCTATACGCCACCCATTGCGCGAGTGATCCGCAGCGCCGTGTACGCCACGCGCGAGAAAGAGTATGTGGTCGCCAGCCGCATCATTGGCAACAGCGAGATGGCTACGCTTTTCCGGCACGTCATTCCCAACTGCATCACCCCACTGATCGTGATTTCGACCTCCGTATTCACCGCTGCCGTGCTGTCGGAAACGGCGCTGAGCTTTCTGGGGTTGGGCGTGCCTCCGCCCGCTCCTTCCTGGGGTAGCATGTTGGCCGACAGCCGCATTTACCTGGGCCTGAACCCGTGGATGGCTATCTTTCCGGGCATCGCGATCACGCTTACCCTGCTGTCCATCAACCTGATCGGCGATGCCCTGCGCGATCGTTTTGACCTTCGCATGAGCCTGGCGAAGGACCAGCCATGAGCAAACCAGGAAACTTGCTTTCCATCCGTGGCCTGGGCGTTGCTTTCAACGGCGGGCCGCCTGTGCTCAAAGACATCAGCCTGCAATTGGCCAGGGGCAGGGTGCTGGCCATCGTTGGCGAGAGTGGCTCGGGCAAAACCCTGTTGGCGCGAAGCATCATCGGTCTGTTACCGCCGGGTGCCGCGATTGTTGGCGGCAGCATGGACTTCCAGGGCCAGGATATTGCTGCTTTGTCAGCAGCTGCCAGCGCCAGGCTGCGTGGCGACGGGATCAGCATGGTGTTCCAGGAACCGCAGGTGTCCCTGAACCCGGTGATCCGGATCGGGCGGCAGTTGACCGAGGCCGCGATTGAACGCGGCGCAAGTGAAGATGCGGCCTGGGAAAGGGCGCTTGAACTGCTGGAGCGCGTGCAGATCCCCGGCCCGTCAGACGCCATGCGGCGGTTTCCACATGAGCTTTCCGGCGGCATGTGCCAGCGCATCATGATTGCCGCAGCCCTGATGCTGGAGCCTGCCCTGCTGATTGCCGACGAACCGACGACGGCGCTGGATTGCGCCATCCAGCGCGATGTCCTGGAAATCATGCTGGCAGCGGCCAAACAGGATAACGCCGCAGTGTTGCTTATTTCCCACGATCTCGGGCTGGTTGCTGGTTACGCCGACGATGTCCTGGTCCTTAGGGATGGTCGTATCGTTGAGCAGCGGCCGACTTCGGAATTACTGGCCAGCCCCCAGGCTGCTTACACGCGTGAACTGCTGGAAGCCGGGACAGTCATGCGAACCGGGAGGCCACCGGTCTCCAGCGCTGAATTTGCTCTGGAGGTGCGGAATGTTTCCGTCGACTATGCCGTCCGGCGCGATTGGCTGTGGCAACAACGCCGGTACAAGAAAGCATTGGACGACGTCACGTTGGAAGTCCGTCATGGCGAGACGTTGGCGCTGGTGGGTGAAAGCGGTTCCGGCAAAACCTCGCTGGCGCGCGCAATCCTCGGGCTGGTTGGGGTTTCCACCGGCGCTATCCGGGTGGGGGGCAAGGATGTGGCCGAAGGCGAAAGCGCGGGACGGCGGTTTGCACAACTGATTTTCCAGAATCCCTACGCCGCCCTGTCGCCGCGCAAGACCATCTGGCAATCGGTGGCCGAGCCCCTGCAGGTTGAAGGCAGGCATGATACCGCGACCATTGACCGGCGCACCCGCAGGATTCTGGAGGAAGTAGGGCTGTCCGGTGAGTTTCTGCAACGCCGCCCGCATGAGCTTTCAGGCGGGCAGCGCCAGCGCGTTTCCATTGCCCGGGCATTGGTCACCCGCCCGGGCCTGGTGATTGCCGATGAACCGGGATCGGCGCTTGATGTGACGATCCAGGCGCAGATTCTCAGGTTGTTTGCTTCCCTGCAGGAAAGCTACGGCTTCGGTTGCCTGTTCATCACCCACGACCTGGGCGTGGTTGAGGAGGTGGCCGATCGCGTGGTGGTGCTCAGGCAGGGCCGCATCGTTGAGCACGCATCGACCCGTGACCTGTTTGCCCGCCCTCGACACGAATACACACGGAAGCTGCTGGCGGCAATGCCAGTGCTGCAACGCGATGGCAGCTCGGGTTTCCGCATCATCAACCGTCAATTTATCGAGGTATCACCATGAAAACGCCCGCAAGAAACGGCCTGTGCCTGCCTGCCATGCTGCTGCTTTTGGCTGCATGTTCTCCGCAGCCCGGGGAGCAATCAGTGGATCACGGCGGAGAACGAGCCGCGGAACCGCCTGCCGACCTGATATTGAAGAACGGCTATGTCTATACCGTGGACCCCTCGCGCAGTGTCGCCCAGGCCGTGGCGATCCGTGGCAACCGGATTGCTGCCGTGGGCACGAATGAAGTTGTGCTTGCCCTGCAGGGGCCCGACACCGCTGTGCGCGACCTGGCTGGCAAGATGGTGCTGCCGGGCCTGCACGATATGCACATCCATCTCACTGACACGGTGGCTCCTGACCATTGCAGTTTCGACAACGAGGAAAAGACACTCGATGAAATTGTCGAACTCGGCCGTGCCTGCCTCGCGGAACGCAAGCCGGCGCCCGGCACCTGGCTGCCGATCATCGACTGGAACCCTTATGAAGGCAATGAGCCCAGCTCCAGCCACCCCACTATCCTGGCAGCGCTGGATGCAGTGTCCAGCGATGTGCGTGTGGTGCTGTGGGCATCGGATGGTCATTCTGCTGCCGCAAACTCAGCCACTTTCGCGGCACCGGAAGTCCCCATCACTGCCGAGTCGCTCGCAACTACCTACAGCGACATTGCCCGCTACTTCCCGCTCAATGCCGATGGCACACCCACCGGTCGTGTGAACGAGGATGCCCGCCACATGTTGCGCGACATCGATGTCGACTTTCTCAAGAATACCTCGCCGGCCAGCGAGAAGATGCCGCTGGTGGCAGCGGGGCTGGCGAGGAACGGCATCACCTCCGCGCAGCACCCGCATGCACACCCGGCGGCATTCGAAGACATGATGTGGCTGGCCCGCGAAGGCGACATGACCTTCCGGCTGCGAATCGGGCTGCCGTTTGGCGATGAGAGCGATGGTCCGGGCTGGCTGGAGAAGGCTGTTGAGCGGGTGGTCGCGCTACGGCAAAGTGCGGCCGGAGTGCCGCTGGTGCAGGTTGACACGGTCAAGATTTTCGCTGACGACGTGCTGGAAGGCGACCCCTCCGCGACCCCGCCGGTACCACCCAATTCGGCCATGATCGACGGTTTCCTGAGCCCGATCTTTGCCGTGGATGAGGCAGGCAAGATTGATGTCACCGGTTATGCAGATGTTTCCGATCAGGACCGTCAATACGGCAAAGTGACCTATTCGGCGGACGTGCTGCGCAGCACCGTCATGGCCGCCACCGAGGCCGGCTTCCATGTTCACGTACACGCCATTGGCGACCAGGCGGTCAGGGACACTGCCGATGCCTTTGCGGCAGCCAAAGAGAAGGCAGATGCTGCTGGACTGACGCAAAGCCTGGCGCACATGCAGATCGCCAGGGATGAAGACATCCGGAAGCTCGGTCAACTGGGTGGTTGCGGCGTGTTCACCTATCTGTGGGCGTCACCTGATCGGCAGTACGGAATGCTGGTGGTGCCGGTTCTGGA
>CBFGWJ010000065.1:0-8255 GCA_965652335.1 uncultured Gammaproteobacteria bacterium
ACTGTGGATGTATTCAAAGATGGCTTTGAATAAGCGTTTTGGGCCTCGCGCCTCTACCCCCAGGGAAATGCCCGACAGATATGCGGGCGCTGGGGTTTTGATCTTGCCCATTTCATGCCAGCGTAAAACTGACTGCTGAAGAGCGGCGCAGGTGGAGTCTGGCTGGTCACTTCGATTCCGTTACGGCGCCGATCTGCAACATCAGGCGCAAGGGGTCAAACAGCGGCCAGATATCCGTGATGCGTCCGTCCTGGATGCGGATCACGTCTTCGCCCAGCACATCGATCGGTTTGCCGGTAGCCGCCACGCCGCGAAATTCGGCCAGGTGGGTTCCGGTCCAGCGCCAGCGCACGAACACGCGGTCGCCATCGGCAATCAGTTCGTCCACCTGCACGATGCGGGTGTCGGGAAAGCCATCGTGGCAGGATTTGACGATGGCCGCATAGGCCTGCGGCCCACTGGCGGGGTAGCCCTCGCTGTGGCGCCGGAAATCAGCTGACAGCAACTCCTCGGCTACCGCGAAATTGCCCTGGTTCCACAGTTCTTCCAGCCAGCGCTCCACCAGCGCCTTGTTGGCGGCTTCCTGCTGCGCCTTGGCCTCCAGTTCCGCCAGCCGCTGGCCGCCTTCGTCTGAAACGGCGGCCATCGGCAGCCCTGCGAGTAACAGGAAAACCAGACCACCCAGTACTACCCGGGGCAAGCGCTTGCGCATGGGCTTCATTTCAACCACTCCACATTCAGACCTTGAATTCCGGCAGCTTTTTCGCCAGCAGGGTTTTCTTCAGCGTCACGTATTTCGGCAGGCCCTGCTTGTCATACGGCGGGTAATCCTCGCCCAGGATCAGCGGCTCCAGGTAACGCCGCGCTGCCGCGGTGATGCCAAAGCCGTCTTTGGTGATGAAATTCTTCGGCATCATCTTCTCGCGGTTGGCCACCTTGCTGAGCTGCGCCTCGCCGATTTTCCATTTGTAGGGCTGGCCGGACAGCCGCTCGATCACCGGCATCACGCCGCTCTTGCCCTGCAATGCCAGTTTCACCGCGGCTTCGCCCACGGCGTAAGCCTGCTTCACATCGGTGGCCGAGGCGATATGCCGGGCCGAGCGCTGCAGGTAATCGGAAACCGCCCAGTGGTATTTGTACCCCAGGTTGTTCTTGACGATCTCCGCCACCACCGGCGCCACGCCGCCGAGTTGCGCATGGCCAAAGGCATCGCGCGTGCCGGCCTCGGCCAGGAAACGGCCGTCCGGGTTGCGCACACCCTCCGACACCACGATGGAGCAGTAACCGTAGTTCTCCACCGCGTGCTTCACCTTGGCCAGGAAGGCTTTCTCATCAAATGCCACTTCGGGGAACAGGATGATGTGCGGCGGATCGCCGGCCTTGCGCTGCGCCAACCCGCCGGCGGCGGCTATCCAGCCGGCATGTCGGCCCATCACTTCCATGATGAACACTTTGGTTGAGCTGGATGCCATGGACATCACATCCAGGCTGGCTTCCATGATGGACACCGCCACGTACTTGGCCACCGAGCCGAAGCCGGGGCAGGTGTCGGTGATGGGCAGGTCGTTGTCGATGGTTTTGGGCACGCCGATGCACTGCACCGGAAAGCCGAGCTTTTTGCCGATCTGCGACACCTTGTAGGCGGTGTCGGCCGAATCGCCGCCGCCGTTGTAGAAAAAGTAGCCCACGTTGTGCGCTTTCAGCACCTCGATCAGCCGCTCGTATTCCCGCGCGCTCTCCTCGATGCTTTTCAGCTTGAAGCGGCAGGAACCGAAAGCGCCGCCGGGCGTGTGCCGCAGCGCGGCGATATCCGCCTTGCTTTCCTTCGAGGTGTCGATCAGCTCCTCGCGCAGCACGCCGATGATGCCGTCCTTGCCGGCCAGCACCTTGCCGATTCTGTCCTTGTGCTGCCGCGCGGTTTCAATCACGCCGCAGGCGGTGGCATTGATGACGGGGGTGACGCCGCCCGACTGGGCGTAGAGGATGTTCTTTTTCATTGCGCTTCGGACTTCCCGATAGTGATTGAGTGTAAGGGTTTGCTTGAGTTGAGTGTTCGGCTGATGCTGCCGCCGGTTCCGGTTTGCTCGCCGGTCAACTGCCTGCTGACTCGCCCTGGTGACTTGTCTTGTGACTTAAATTGACTTGAATGAGCCCAGCAGTTAGCTTTAGCGGCTTATTCTAATGGACGGGAAGCGTTCTATGCGAATCGTGTTATTGGGCGCACCTGGCTCAGGCAAAGGCACCCAGGCTGCAAGAATGGTCGAGGCCCTGGAGCTGCCGCACATCTCCACCGGAGTACTGCTGCGCGCCGCCGTGGCGGCCGGTTCACCGCTGGGCAAGGCAGCCAAGGCGGTGATGGATCGTGGCGAGCTGGTGTCCGACGACATCATGCTGGGCCTGATCGGGGAACGGCTGTCCGAAAGCGATGTGGCGAAAGGTTTCATCCTGGACGGATACCCGCGCAACCTGGTGCAGGCCGCTGCCCTGGATGAGGTGCTGAAGCGGCTGCACATGCCCGTGGAAATCGCCCTGCAGATCGATGTGGACGAGGAAGAAGTCATCCAGCGCATCGCCGGGCGGGCTGCCGAAGAAGGCCGCAGTGACGACACCGAAGAGGTGGTACGAAACCGCATGCGCGTTTATGCCGAACAGACGGCGCCTGTGGCCGACTACTACGCGCAAAAGGGCCTGCTCACCCGGATCCATGGCCAGGGCACGGTGGACGAGGTGTTCCAGCGAATCATGTTTGCCCTGCAATCCGGGAGCGACTGATAGCCCGCCGGCAAACCTGGCTGGGATCAAGCCCGGAGTCTGGACCACACTCCGGGCCACACTCCGGACCGGACTCCGGGCCAGGTTCCAAACCAGGGCGTTACCCGGCTGTTGTGCCGCCCGCCATCTCGACGCACCACTGACTCCATGACCCAGCTGATACAACTGCTGTTGCGGATGGTGATCCTGCGCAGCGGCCCCCAGGACCTGCCCACCGGCTGGAGCACGGCTGCCCTGATGGTGCTGGTGTACGTCGGGCTGGGCATGCTGGCCGACAACATGCTGCAACTCGGTACCAGCAGCCTGCGCAGCCTGTGTTCCATCGCACTGCAAATCATCGTCATCGGCCTGCTGCTGCAGCTGCGCGGTTATTCCGTGCGACTGCCCCAAACCATCACCGCCGCCGCGGGCACCGGCAGCCTGTTCGGCCTGGTCTCCATCATTCTCCTGGCGCAGACCACCGGCGGCGCCCTCCCCGCCGGAATGGCCACCCTGTGGCTGGGCCTGTTTGTGTGGAGCCTGGTGGTGGATGCCCATATCTACCGTCACGCTCTGTCCATTACAATGAGCCTGGGCATGTTGCTGGCCGTGGTGCTGTTTGCCCTGAACTTTATCGTGATCGATGCACTCTTTCCTGCTGCGCAGGACGTTTGAAACCATCGTCCGGAACCTGCGTTGGAACCTTTGGGGGGTTTTGAGTCTTGACCATGCATATTCATATTCTGGGCGCTTGCGGAACCTTCATGGGCGGCGTGGCCCTGCTGGCCAAACGTGCCGGCCACAAGGTTTCCGGCTCCGACCAGCACACCTATCCACCCATGAGCACCCAGCTGCAGGCCGAAGGTATCCGGCTGTTTGAAGGCTATGCGGCGGAGCACCTGCAACCCCATCCCGACCTGGTGATCATCGGCAATGCCCTGAGCCGCGGTAATCCCGCCATCGAATATGTGCTGGACCAGGGCATTCCCTACACTTCCGGCCCGCGCTGGCTGGGCGAGAATTACCTGCGCGGCAAAACCGTCATCGCCGTGGCCGGCACGCACGGCAAGACCACCACCTCCAGCATGGTGGCCTATATACTCGAGCAGGCCGGCCTGGAACCGGGGTTCCTGATCGGCGGCGTGCCGCACGACTTTGGCCATTCCGCCCGCGACGGCGAGAAATTCTTCGTAGTCGAGGCCGATGAATACGACACCGCGTTTTTCGACAAGCGCGCCAAGTTCGTGCATTACCGGCCGGACATTGCTGTACTCCTCAACCTCGAGTACGACCACGCCGACATCTATCCCGACCTTGCTTCCATCCAGACCCAGTTCCACCACCTGGTGCGCACCATTCCCGGCAAGGGCACCATCGTCAGCAACGCCGCGGACGACAATCTGGGGGCGGTGCTGGAGCGCGGCTGCTGGAGCCGGTTGCAGCGCTTTGCCCTGGCAGACACCGACGCCGACTGGCAAGTGGAGCTGCTGAAGCCGGGCGGCGCCGAGTTGAGCTTCCGGCACGCCGGTGAGCCCATCGGCAAAATGCAGTGGGTGCTGCAGGGGCGGCACAATGCCATGAATGGCTGTGCCGCCATCGCGGCCTGTGTGGCTGCGGGCGTTGATGCCGGCGAAGCCATCGAACACCTGTCACGCTTTCGCGGCGTCAAGCGCCGCATGGAGCTGGTGGCGGAGATTGGTGGCGTGCACATCTATGACGATTTCGCCCACCACCCCACCGCCATTCGCCTGACGCTCGAAGGGCTGCGGCGCAACATCGGCAACGCCCGCCTGCTGGTGGCGCTGGAGCCGCGCAGCAATACCATGAAGGCCGGTATCCACATCAATGAGCTGGGCCCGGCGCTGATTGCCGCCGACCGCGTCTGGCTGAAGGCTGGCGAGGGCATCAACTGGGATCCGCAGGAGGCGCTGGCGCCGCTGGAAGGCCGCGGCCGGGTCGTTACCAAAACCGACGACATGCTGCAGCTCATGGTCGATGCGGTGAAAGAAGGCGATCACGTGGTATTCATGAGCAACGGCGGGTTTGACGCGGCCACGCAGCGTTTCTGCCGGCAGCTCGATGGCACTGCCGACTTGTGAGTCCATGGCTGAACAGCTGATCGATATCCCGCTGTTTCCCCTGCGCACGGTGCTGTTCCCGGAAGGCTTCCTGCCATTGCGCATTTTCGAGCAACGCTACCTCAAGATGGTGCGCGACTGCGCCAGCAATGATTCCGGTTTCGGCGTGTGCCTGATCCTGGAGGGCGAGGAGGCCATCTCGCCAGTGCGGCCGGCCAGTATCGGCACGCTGGCCGCCATTGTCGACTGGTACACGCTGGAAGACGGCCTGCTGGGCGTTTCCGCGGTGGGCGCCGACCGCTTTCGCGTGCATCACACCGAGCGCCAGGCCGATGGCCTGATGCTGGGCCAAGTGGAGTTGCTGCCCGAACCGCCACTGCAATCCGTGCCGGAGGCCTATGGCGTGCTCACCCAGGTGCTGGCCCGATTCATGGAAAAAGTTGGCGACCAGTATCCCGGCTACACCAGCGAGAATCTCGATGATGCCAGCTGGGTGGGTTACCGGCTGGCCGAGCTGCTGCCGCTGACCGCCATCGAGAAACAGCAGTTGCTGGAACTGAACGACCCCATCCGCCGGCTGCAGGACCTGCTGCAGATCTTGCCGAGGTTCCAGTCGGAATAATCGGGTCGGCAGCATGGCTGCCTCCCACAGTGTAGGAGCGAGCCATGCTCGCGACTGGAACCCTGAATGCCGGCAGCATGGCTGCCTCCTACGGGGATTGCCGCAGCAGGCGCATTCCACTCGAAGCACGGCGCTGTTCGAACTCCGCCAGCGGTTCGGTCAGGTGGTCAACCTGCGCCGCATCCATTGGCTGCGCCCGCCAGTAACTGAAAGCACCGAGGCGCTGTATCAGTTTTTCTTCTGCCAGTTGCGCGAGGTAGAGTGGCGTTTCGCCAGGCTGCAGGTGAATGCCGGAGTCCCACAGCCGGAACGTCACCAGCCGGCCATCCGGCAGCTGTTTGCGCATCAGCAGGTCTTCCGTACGTCCCAGGTAGGCGCGCCCCAGCAGAGGCAAACTCTCCCGGTCCGGCCTGGGATTCAGCGCCTGGATGATCCAGCGCCAGTCGCTGTCCGGCGCGCGCTCCCAGCCGGCTTCCACCAGGCCTTGCTCGACCCCGGCAACCGGCGCAGCCACCTGCAGGTTGAATCGGCGCAATTCCGGCGCCAGCGATGGCGTGCGCTCGCCCGGCAGCGGC
Source organism: uncultured Gammaproteobacteria bacterium (assembly GCA_965652335.1). Classification (GTDB taxonomy): domain Bacteria; phylum Pseudomonadota; class Gammaproteobacteria; order Xanthomonadales; family SZUA-36; genus JAWXBM01. Next base: position 6,027 of record CBFGWJ010000065.1, read on the forward strand.
GCGAGGCTGCGGTTGAACTGCTTCCACCACATGGCTTCGTCCATTTTCGGGTAGCTGGCCACCGAGTGGATGGCCTGCAGCTCTGTCTCGGTGTTCTCGTTTACCTGCCACAGGAACAGCAGGCTCGCGGAACCGTAAAAGATCAGGCCGGCCAGCGCTCCCGAGAATGAAAGAATGGCCCGCTGGCGGTAGGCGATTCCGATCACCAGTGTCCAGGCCAGCCCCAGCAGCACACCCATCAGCGCACCGCTGAGCCATTCCAGCCCCAGGTACAGGCGCGCCAGCAACAGCAGGGTGAGAATCAGGGCGGCGGCGAGGTAAGGCCACTGCCGGTGCTTGCGGCGCACTTCGCCGGCGATCAGCACCGCGAAGAAGCAGAACACCACCGTGGTCAGGCTCATGTGGGAGCTCGGGCTGCGCAACAGCTCGCTGTTCACCTCCATCACCTCGGCCATCACAGGCGGTGCAGCGCGCAGGCCCCAGGAAAGCACCAGCTGGATCAGCCAGCCACCGCCAATGGCCACCAGCCAGTGCAAGGCCGCTGAAATCCTCCCCGCGCCCAGCAGCCAGAAAAACACCGCCGCGCTGGACAGCAGGATTACCTGCCAGCGCGAAACCTGCGACACCGCCACGAAGAACGGATCTGCCAGCTGGTTGCGCAGCGACAACGCCAGGTTTTGAACCGACTGGTCCAGCGCCTGTGGCTGGGATGAGAACGGCGACAGGAACAGCAACATCACCAGGCCCCAGAAAATCACCACCAGCAGCAGGCCGGAAGTCGAAATCGACAGCACCTCGGGACGGGCCGGATCCAGCAGCGGCGCGGCCACCCGGCCAAGCACCGGGTGGCGCCGGGTCCAGCGGATGCCGTGGCGCATCCAGCGGGCCGAGCGGCTGGCCAGCGGTTCGTAGGCGGCGCGCAGCAGCCACCAGATCAGCCACAGCGAGAACAAGCCGATCACCAGCACCATGGTCAGCCGGCCGGTGTATTCGGAAGCCACTTCCAGCGAGGCGCCGAACAGCAGCCCCGGCACCAGGAATGCCGGCGCCCAGGCAATACAGGCGGCCAGGTCGGTGACCACGAACCGCGAAGGTTTCATGTGCATGATGCCCACCACGGCCGGAATGATGGGCCGCAACGGGCCGATGAAACGCCCGGCTACCACGCTCTTGGCGCCGTGGGCGTCAAAAAACCTCAGGCCCCGCTCCATCATTCCCGGGTAACGCGAGAACGGCCAGATCTCCAGCAGGTGCTGGCGATAGCGGTAACCGAGCGCGAAGCTCAGCGTATCGCCCAGGAAGGCGCCGCTCGAAGCCGCGATCCACACCGGTAATACGTCGATGACCCCAAGGCCGATCAGCGTACCGATGCCGAACAGGATCATGATGCCGGGCAGCAGGATGCCGATCAGCACCAGTGATTCAAGGAACGCCACCAGGAACACAATGAATGCGCCCCAGCCCGGGTTGGTGTTCACCCAGTTCAGCAGTTCCTGTGTCCAGCTCGTGGTTTCCAAATCCGGGTTTTACCGTCAATCAGCGCCAGGGCGGTGGCTATAATAGTGCATCGCATTCATCATGGCCCCATTGTGCGCCCCACCCAAACAGCCAAACCAACCGCCAAACCATGAAACGGCCGCACTTCCGTTCCACCCTGCTGGTCGTCGGCACCCTGGGCTTTCTGCTGCTGCTGGTGTGGCAACGCATGCGGATGGTGGCGGACAGTGTGGGCACCTACATCGCCTGCCCCGACTGCTTCAACAAGGCCGTCATTCGCGCGGACCTGGTCATGTTCAGCCTGGTTGCCGGCCTGTTGTTGCTGGCCAGCTGGTTCCGGCCCACCTGGCTTGGGCGACTGGTTCATCTGCTGATCGGCGTCGTCTTCCTCATCTATCTCTGCGACCTTACCGTACTGAGCTTGTTCAATTCCCGCCTGTTCCTGTCCGACTTTGCCCTGTTCGCCAGTGAAATCGGGGCCGTGTGGAACCAGTTTTCCAGCAGTTTCAGCGCATCCTGGGAGGCGTATGCGGCGCTGGCTGCCGTTGTGCTGATGCTCATCGTGCTGGTGTGGTTGCCGCCGGTGCGGTCGAACCGGTCGCGCCTGGTCCTGCTGGGCACGCTGGTATTGTCGTCCGGCGTCTATGCATTCAGCGCGCAACAGACCTATGTGCACAGCTGGATCATCACCAATGTATTCGCCGCCAACCTGCAGACCACCGAACGCAACCG
>CBFGWJ010000066.1:0-8232 GCA_965652335.1 uncultured Gammaproteobacteria bacterium
GTGAAAACCTCATCGGTGCGATGCTGCACGGGCGCAAGCGGCCGCCGCAGGACGGTGATATTGCCTGACCCGGCGCGAACCGCGGTTTAGGGGCTTTTCATCACCAGGCTGTCGATGCCGGCGCTGGCCAGCTGGCTGCGCATCTCATCGGCTTTGCGTGCGCCTGCCACCGGTCCGATGCGCACGCGGTGCCAGGTTTCATCATTTACCGTTACCGTTTGCGTCAGTGCCGTGAATCCCTGAAGCGCCAGGCGGGCCTTCATCTGTTCGGCATCAGCAGCGGCGCGGAACGAGCCTACCTGCAGGATGTAGCTATCGGTATCGTTGGCGACCGGCTTGTCATCGGTGGTTGCCTTGGCCTGTGCGTCGGCTTCGGCTTTCCTGTTGGCCAGTTCCTGCTCCGGAACCACCACTTCCATCTCCGGCAGCACGGTGAAAAAGTCGTACTGGGATTTGCCGGATTTTTCCGTATTGGACTTCATCTCGTCCGCCAGCGGAGTTTCATCGCGCGGAGACACGGTGGTGGTGGATTCGGGCTCCACCTGGGGCGCCGCAATCCAGCCCCTGGACGCTCCGTACCAGGCCAGGCCCAGGCCGATCAACAGGCCGGTGAACAACCACAGCAAAGCCGGTGTTGAGCTTCTGTGTCCTCTGCTTGCGCCGCGTCTTGCCACTCTGTCTGTCTTCCTTGTGCCAGGCCTTATCGGGATTCTACATTTCTTCCGGCGCTGAAACGCCCAGCAGTTTCAGGCCGGTTTCCAGCACGATACGTGTAGCCAGCACCAGGTTCAATCGGGCGTTGCGCAGGTTCTCATCGTCCACCAGGAACTGGTGCGCGTTGTAGTAGCCATGCAGGTCCGTGGCCAACGCACTCAGGTAGTGGGCTACCTGGTGAGGCGCGCGAGAACGTGCCGCCATATCTACCACTTCCGGGAAACGGCCCAGCGAGCGCATCAACTGGGTTTCGTGATCTTCAGTCAGCAGGTCCAGCGCTGCTTCACCAATGGCCTCGTTGTGGCGCTGGTCCATTTGCAGCAGGTTGCGGAACACGCTGCAGATCCGGGCATGCGCGTACTGGATGTAATACACCGGATTCTCGTTGGAATGCGACTTGGCCAGGTCCAGGTCGAAATCCAGGTGCTGCTCGTGCGAACGCATCACGTAAAAGAAGCGGGCGGCATCGTTGCCCACTTCCTCGCGCAATTCACGCAGGGTGATGAACTGCCCGCTGCGGGTGGACATCTGCACACGCTCGCCAAAACGATACAGGATGGCGAACTGCACCAGCAGGATTTCCAGCCGGTCCGGGTCTTCCCCCAGGCCCTGGGCAGCGGCACGCAGCCGCGCCATGTAACCGTGGTGATCCGCGCCGAGCACGTAAATGGCCTTTTTCACGCCGCGGTTCAGCTTGTCACGAATGTAGGCGATGTCGGAAGCGAAGTAGGTGGTCCGGCCGTTCTCGCGAATGACCACCCGGTCTTTCTCGTCACCCAGCTCGGAAGCACGGAACCAGGTTGCGCCATCCTGCACGTAGAGGTGGCCATTGTCGCGCAGGCATTCGATGGCTTCCTCGACCGCGCCGCTGTCTTCCAGCTGCTGCTCGGAGAACCAGTTTTCGTAATGCACGCCAAAATCGCCGAGGTCATCCTTGATGTCCTCAAGGATCGTATCCAGCGCCGCGTCAAAGAAGACCTTGTAGCCTTCCGTGCCCAGCAGTTTGCGGGCGCGCGCGATCAGGGCATCGATGAAGACCTCGCCATCACCACCGTTACCCGGGGCGGGCGGCAGGCCATCGTAGATTTCATGGCCGGAAAAGCGGTACTTGTCGCCGTAGTCCGCGCGTACCAGTCGCGAGATATCGTAGATGTAGTCACCCCGGTAGCCGTTTTCGGGAAAGCTCACCCGGTCGCCGCACAGTTCCAGGTAGCGCAGCCAGACGCTTACCGCCAGGATGTCCATCTGCCGGCCGTTGTCGTTGACGTAATATTCGCGCTGCACTTTCACACCGGCCAGCGCCAGGATGTTGGCCAGGCTGGCGCCGTAAGCGGCGCCGCGCCCATGGCCCACGTGCAGCGGGCCGGTCGGGTTGGCGGAAACGTATTCCAGCGTGACGCTTTCATCCGGCTCAACCAGCGGACTGCCGTAGGCTTCGCGTTTGATGAGTACTTCTTTCACCACGCCGCGCAGGGCGCAATGGTGCAGGAAGAAGTTGATGAATCCGGGCCCGGCAATTTCCACTTTCTCAACCTGTCGGGAGCGGGGCAGGTTTTCGACGATCTGTTCAGCCAGTTTGCGCGGCGGCATGCCTGCGGGCTTGGCCAGAGTCAAGGCGATGTTGCTGGCGAAATCACCGTGTTCGATGGATTTGGTGCGATCCAGCTGGATCGGGGGTTCACCCTGCAGGGTCAGAGTACCGTCGCGTTGCAGGTGTAAAAGGGCTTGCGACAGCAGTTCCTGGATATGTTCTTTCACGTTTTGATACTAACCTGTGGCGCTGCTGGTGGCTGGGGTGCCGCAGCTCAAAAAAGGTCCTTATTGTATACGCTCGCCGCGGGGCGGGTATACGCTTGCAGCGAGGCGGGTATACGCATGCAGCGAGCCGGGTGTATACGCTCGCCGTGGGGCGATTACACGATTGTTGTGGGGCGGGAAGTGTCCGGGGTTCGAGTGCACAAGCTGTGGATAAGTTTGTGGAAAATCGTTTCGCAGCGCAGGCTTGTAGAACGCCAGCCTCAGTCCCGAAGTGTATTTCTGAAATCTCTGGTCCTGTCAACTTCAATAAAAACAATATGATACGAACCCATATGAAATTGTCTCTTACAATTTATTACCTAAACCCGTGATATTTGGCTTTTCAGCTCGATGTGAATAATTCCGGCCGGCTCCGTCCTGCAGTTTGAGGCCCGAACCCCGCCCAAAAGCCCAACAGCAGGTTTACTTGCCCCCCGAAGGTGATACCATCGCCGCCAGTGAGCGAGCCTGAAAAGAAAAATCCCTATCGTTTCATGCAACTGGAACCCCGTTTCGGGGCGCGTGTGCTGGTGTCCGCCAAGGCCCATGTTTCCGGCTCCGTCAGCCTGGCGGACGATGTATCCATCTGGCCCATGGCAGTACTGCGCGGCGATGTCAACCACATCACTGTCGGTGCGCGGACCAACATCCAGGATAACGCGGTGTTGCACGTGACCCATGAAGGCCCGGATACACCGGAAGGCGGCCCGCTGGCCCTGGCGGAAGATATCACCATCGGCCATGGCGCCATCCTCCACGCCTGCACCATCGGCCCGCGCTGCCTGGTTGGCATGGGCGCCATCATCATGGACCGGGTCGAGCTGGAAGCGGACGTGATGATCGCCGCCGGCGCCGTGGTCACTCCCGGCACATTCCTGCGCCGCGGCACCCTGTGGAAAGGCAACCCCGCCCGACTGGCGCGCGAACTCAGCGAACATGAAATCCGAATGCTGCATTACAGCGCGCAACATTATGTGCGCCTGAAAGATCATTACCTGGCACGAGCGCGCCCCGGCGACCTGAGCTGCTGACATGAACATGCTGGTGGCTGAGATCATGGCGCTGGGTTTGTTCGCTGCCGTAGGCCTGGCGTTGATGGCCGGCTTCCCGGTGGCCTTCACGCTGGCCGGCGTGTCACTGATTTTTGCGACCATCGGCACGCTGCTCGGCACTTTTGACCCGGCCTTCCTGGGCGCTCTGCCGAACCGCATTTTCGGCATCATGACCAATGAAACCCTGATCGCCGTGCCGGTGTTCGTGTTCATGGGCGTGGTGATGGAACGTTCGCGCGTGGCCGAGCAGTTGCTGCAATCCATGGCGCAACTGGCGCACCGCCTGCCTGCCGGCCTGGGCCTGGCGGTGGTATTGGTGGGCGCGCTGATGGCGGCCAGCACCGGCATCGTTGGCGCCACCGTCGTGACCATGGGCCTGATTTCGCTGCCCACCATGCTGCAACGCGGTTATCACCCCAGCGTGGCTACCGGCACCATCTGCGCGGCGGGCACCTTGGGGCAGATCATTCCGCCGTCCATCGTGCTGGTGTTGCTGGCGGACGTGCTGTCCAGCGCCTACCAGCAGGCGCAGCTGAGCATGGGCAATTTCTCGCCCAAGACAGTTTCGGTAGGGGAGCTGTTCGCCGGCGCCATCGTGCCCGGCCTGATCCTGGTGGGCATGTACCTCGTTTACCTGCTGTTGCTGGGCATCATCAAACCCTCCAGGGTGCCCAAAGCCAAGGACGGGATGGATGAGATGTTCAGCGGCTGGAGTGTCATCGGCCACATGTCCGGCCCGCTGCTGCTGATCGTGGCGGTGCTGGGTTCGATTCTCCACGGTATCGCCACGCCCACCGAGGCGGCTGCCGTGGGTGCGGTGGGCGCAATGATCCTGGCGGCGGTGCAGGGCCGGTTCAGTATTCGAATGCTGCGCGAGGTGGTATCCAGCACGGCCTCGATTTCCGCCATGGTATTCATGATCCTGGTGGGCGCCTCGCTGTTCAGCCTGGTGTTCCGCGGCTTCGGCGGCGACGAAGTGATCGCCGAGTTATTGCATTCGCTGCCGGGTGGCGTGATTGGCGCCATGGTGGTGGTGATGCTGGTAATGTTCCTGCTGGGCTTTGTGCTGGATTTCATCGAAATCACCTTCGTGGTGGTGCCCATCGTTGGCCCGGTGCTGATGGCCATGGGCCTGGACCCGGTGTGGCTGGGCATCATGATCGCCCTGAACCTGCAGACTTCCTTCCTGACACCTCCTTTCGGTTTCTCGCTGTTCTACCTGCGCGGCGTCTGTCCCGACAGCGTGCCCACCAGCGCCATTTACCGTGGCGTGATTCCGTTCATCTGTTTGCAGCTGCTGCTGCTGGTAGGGTTGGCCATTTGGCCGGAACTGGTGAGCTGGTTGCCCGGCAAGATCTACGGTTGATCAGGCAGGGAATGCAAAGCGCGCCAGCAGCGCGCCCAACACCACGAGCAACACTCCGCCCAGCCTGAGATACAGGTTCATGGCCTTGTCGCTGAGCCGGCTGAAGCGCATGAACAGGCGCGGCGCCAGCAGGAACAGGCTGCCCTCCAGCGCCATCAGCCAGCCAAATGCGGTGGTAAAAATCGGCCAGGTTGTGTCCCAGCGGTCATAGCTCAGCGCCAGCCACAGGCCCAGCGCCACTTCGGCGACAGCACCGAAGAAATAACGTTGCGGATCGGCGAAAATGCTTCGCAGCAGGCTGCTCCAGGTGCGCCACTGCAGTATGAAGGAAGCGCCCAGCACCAGCAGCACGATCGACAATATGGCGGGTTGCAGTTCGCTGGTCATCATTTTCTCCTGGGTTGCAGGCAAGCTGCCCGTTCCGGCAGCGCATTGAGTCGGCGCTGAAGCGCCTCCTACGGTGTTGCTTCTTGCAGGAGCGGGTCTACCTGCGACTGGTCGGCGCTGAAGCGCCTCCTACGGTGTTGCTTTTTGCAGGAGCGGGTTTACCTGCGACTGGTCGGCGCTGAAGCGCCTCCTACGGTATTGCTTTTTGTAGGAGCGGGTTTACCCGCGACGTTTCACGTTCAGCGATGATTGAGGTAATAGCGCACGCCCGTGTCGGTGCTCCCGCGCACTTCCTCCATGAAATCGCGGAAGGAATGCCAGGTTTCGCGTGCCATTTCATCCTGCCGGGCCAGTTCATCGAGAATGTCAAAAGTATGGCGCTTCAGTTCAGCCAGGACATCATCCGGGAATGCCCGCAACTGCACATTGTGTTCGTTCACCAGTGACTGCAGCTTGGAACCGTTGTTGGCTTCGAAGTCGGCCTGCATGTCGGTGGTCACCGCCGCGCAGGCGTACTTGACGATGGCCTGCAAATCGGGCGGCAACTGTGCCCAGGCTTTGGCGTTGATGATGCACTCCAGCGCACTGCCGGGTTCCTGCCAGCCGGGGTAGTAATAGTATTTGGCCGCCTGGAACAGGCCCATGGCCTGGTCGTTCCAGGGCCCGACCCATTCCGCTGCATCCACCACACCGCTTTGCAGCGCCGTGAACACCTCGGAGCCGGGCACGTTGATGGGTGTGCCGCCGGCGCGCTCAAGGGCTTCACCGCCGATGCCGGGCATACGCATTTTCAGCCCTCTGAGATCGGCCACGGAATTGATTTCCTTGTTGAACCAGCCGCCCATCTGCGTGCCGGAATTACCCGCCACGAAAGGCACCAAACCGTGTGGCTCGTAAGCGCGCCGGTAGAGTTCGAGGCCACCACCATAATACAACCAGCCGTTCAGCTCCTGAGGAATCATGCCGAAGGGAATACCGGTGAATATCAGGCTGGACTTGATATGGCCGCGCCAGTAATAGGCCGCGCCGTGACCCATCTCCGAGGTGCCCTGCTGCACCGCGGAAAACACTTCCAGCGGCGGGACCAGTTCGCCGCCGCCATACACCTTGATGTTGAGCCGGCCATTGCTCATCTCGCCGATCATTTTTGCCAGGTTGGCGGCACCGGTGCCAAGCCCGGGAAAATCGCGTGGCCAGGTCGTGACCATTTTCCAGTTGAAGGTCTTGGTGTAATCGCCATCGCCGCCGGCGCTACCGGTTGCGGTGCCGCCCTGGCCACAGGCGCCGAGTACGCCCGCTGTTCCGGCCAGGCCCGCAGCCAGGCCTGCTGATTTGACGAATTTTCTTCTGTCCATGCGATTAAGCCCTGTTGTTGGTGATTTGATTTTCAGTGTGAGCCGCCCGCGTGCCTCGCCAGGCTACTGCAGCCAGTTATGGTTTTCTCCGCAGCCTGCCGCCCGTGTTCGCTCGGGCACCAGCCAGTCCAGCGAATCACCGGCTTCGGCGGAGCCACTGCCCAGGTTGCGGAAATCGAACAGTTCGTGATCGGCCAGCTGCGACGGTGAGACATTGCCGATGGCGCGAAAGATATTCTCGATGCGGCCCGGGTGCTTCTTCTTCCAGCCGGCCAGCATTTCCTTGATGGCCTGGCGCTGCAGGTTGGGTTGCGAGCCGCACAGGTTGCAGGGAATGATGGGGAAGTCGCGGGTTTGCGCATAACGAGCAATGTCATCCTCACTGCAATACGCCAGCGGGCGGATGACCACATGCCGGCCGTCATCCGACAGCAGTTTGGGCGGCATGGCCTTGATGCGGCCACCGTTGAACAGGTTCAGGAACAGCGTCTCGATGATGTCATCGCGGTGGTGCCCGAGGGCGATCCGCGTTATGCCGTTCTCGCTGGCAAAGTTGTACAGCGCGCCGCGGCGTAGCCGGGAACACAGGCCGCAGGTGGTTTTGCCTTCGGGAATCACCCGCTTCACCACGCTGTAGGTGTCCTGCTCGATCACATGGAACGGCACGTCCATCCGTTGCGCGTATTCCGGCAGTACGTGTTCCGGAAAGCCGGGTTGCTTCTGGTCGAGGTTGACGGCAATCAGCTCAAAGTTCACCGGCGCACGGCGCTGCAGTTCCAGCAGGATGTCCAGCAGGGTGAATGAATCCTTGCCGCCGGACAGGCACACCATCACCCGATCGCCCTCGCCGATCATGTTGAAGTCGCCAATCGCCTGGCCTGCCTGGCGCTGCAGGCGCTTGACCAGTTTGTTCCGGGCGTAGTGCTGTTTTTGCTCGGCGCGCGTGTTCACTTCACAAATTCCTGTGTATGCGGCGGATATTCTAAATGATAATGCCGTGGCAGGCTCGGGGACTTGGAACGGTTTCGGGTCAGCGACTTCCGGAGACTTGGGGACAGAGTGAAGGGACAGAGTTGAGTTGGCACAGCTACAGTCCTTCAAGTCCGTTACTCTGCCCTTTTACTCTGTCCCCGGCAATTCCGCCCCGGCCAAGCTGGTATGTACTATCCTAGGAACGTGGACCTGAACGCCAACAACCCTGCTGAAATCGTCGCGCGGCTGACCGAGTTGCGGGTCGAACACCGTGATCTCGATGAGGCCATCTCCCGCTTGTCGGCCGATCCCACGGTGGATCAACTGGCACTCACGCGCATGAAGAAGCGCAAGCTCAAACTGAAGGACTGGATCGGCTACCTGGAATCCAAGTTGATTCCCGACCTGGACGCCTGAGCAACCGGTCGGGGCTGAAGCCCCTCCTACGGAACGCGACTAGCGGTCGGGGCTGAAGCCCTTCCTGCGGAACAATCGTGTAGGAGCGGCTTCAGCCGCGACCGGCCGGCACCAGCGCTAATCCGAATCCGCTTCCTGCAGCACCTGTGGCGCCACGCGGATGATGCCGTGG
>CBFGWJ010000067.1:0-8166 GCA_965652335.1 uncultured Gammaproteobacteria bacterium
CATACCGCCAACCCGGCGAGCGTGCTGCAACTGGTACGCGAAGGTCCGGCCGCCGTGCGCAGCCTGCTGCTGGACGAACTGCAGGTCGGTTTTGACCGCAGTGCCGCAGGCGAACTCGAGTACACCCGCGAGGGCGGCCACAGCGAGCGCCGCATCATCCATGCACGTGACCTGACCGGGCGCGCCATCCACTCCGCGGTTTCAGCGGCGGTGGACCGCAATCCGCTCATCCGGCGCCAGGTGGGCGCCACGGCCATCGATCTGTTGACGCTGTCGCACAACACCGATGAACCGGCCGCACGCTATGCGCCACTGACCTGCTTTGGCGCATGGATATTGCCACAGGGAACATCCGAGCCCCTCGCCATCGTGGCGCGCAAAACCATTCTCGCCACCGGCGGCCTGGGGCGGGTGTTCCAGTACAGCACCAATCGTGCCGGCACGGTGGGGCATGGCATCGCCATGGCTTACCGGGTAGGCGCTCGCGTGATCGACCTCGAATACGTGCAGTTCCACCCGACGGTTTTCCATGCCGGGAACTCGCCGCGCTTCCTGGTTACCGAGGCCTTGCGCGGCGAGGGCGCGGTGCTGGTGAACGCAGCCGGCCGGCGCTTCATGGACGGTGTACACCCGCTGGGGTCGCTGGCGCCGCGTGACGTGGTGGCGCGGGCGATTCACCGCGAACTGGCGGTCAGCGGCGCGCCTTGTGTCTACCTCGATACCTCGGCCATGCAGGCCGATTTCCTGCGCCGGCGCTTTCCCGGCATTCACCAGCGCTGCTCGGAATTTGGCGTCGATATCGGCACCCAGCCGATACCGGTGGTGCCGGCCGCGCATTATTCCTGCGGTGGCGTGCATACCGACCTGGACGGACGCACCAATGTGCGGAATCTCAACGCCATCGGTGAAACGGCATGTACCGGACTGCACGGCGCCAATCGCCTGGCCAGCACGTCCCTGCTGGAATGCCTGACCGGAGCATTCGCCACGGCCGCCGCCGATATCCGCGATCTGCAGCAGGGCGAAGCGGACTTGCCGCGGCCCAGGCAATGGAGCAGCCCGACAAAAATTCCCGATGCGGCGCTGATCCAGCAGGACTTGTCGCTGGTGCAGCAGACCATGTGGAATTACGCAGGCATCGTGCGATCACCGCAGCGCCTGGCGCGGGCGCGCCGCATCCTGCTCGGGCTGCGCGAGGAGATCCAGACCTTCTACCGTGACTGCCGGCTGACGCGCGAACTGGTTGAACTGCGCAATGCGGTTCAAACCGCGCTGCTGGTGGTGCATGCCGCCGGACTGAACCCGGTGAGCAAGGGTTGCCATTACATCACCGATGATGAACGCGACCATGTGGCGCCGGAAGTTCATCCGGGGGATGGGACATGATGCGCGCGCTCACTCCGGTGGCCGCCCTGCTGCTGGGCGTGGCCATCCTGCTGGCGGGGCAGGGCCTGCAAAGCACCCTGGTGCCGTTACGCGCCAACCTGGAAGAGTTTTCCACCATCGGCATCGGCTTGATGGGTGGCGCCTATTTCCTGGGTTTTACCATCGGTTGCCTGCGCGGCGTGAACCTGGTGCAGAAGCTCGGGCATGTGCGGGTATTTGCCGCCATGGCGGCCATCGCATCGGCAGCGCCGCTGATCCTGGCTTTGTTCGTCAATGTCTGGGCCTGGTGGCTGTTACGCCTGGTCACGGGTTTCTGTTTCGCCATCCTGTATGTGGTGATCGAAAGCTGGCTGAATGAAAAATCGGATAATGAAAACCGCGGCCTGGTGTTTTCGGCTTACACCTTTATCAGCCTGACCCTGATGGCCGTGGGCCAGCAATTGCTGCTGTTCTCGGATCCGAAAGGCCTGACACTTTTTGCCATCGCCTCGGTGCTGGTATCGCTGGCGGCGGTGCCGGTGGTGATGTCAACCTCGACCACGCCACGGCATTCCGATTCGGTGCGGCTGGATTTCAAGCGCCTGTTCATCATTTCCCGCACCGGCACCATGGCCTGCCTGGCTTCCGGCATGGCCAACGGCGCTTTCTGGTCACTGGCGCCGGTGTTCACTTCCGGTATTTCCAATGATGTGGCGCTGGCCGCGACGTTCATGACGGCAGCGGTGATCGGCGGAGCGGCCGGGCAATGGCCACTGGGCTTCTGGTCGGACCGCACCGACCGCCGCATCGTGATGGCCGCCGTGGCCATCGTTGCCGCTTGTGTCGGGCTGGCCATGGGCCTGGTCTATGACGGCCTGGGCATCACCAGCCTGGTGCTGCTCAGCGCCGCGTGGGGCGCAACCGCGTTCCCGCTGTATTCCGTTGCGGTGGCGCACAGCAATGATTACGCCGAGCCGGGCGAATACGTGATGGTTTCCAGCGGCCTGCTGCTGTTGTATGGCATCGGCGCCATCATCGGGCCGTTTCTGGCGGGCGCCGGCATGACGGTATTCAGCAAGAGCACGCTGTATCTCTACACCGCGGTGATCCATGTACTGATATTTGTTTACGTGCTGACGCGCATCCCGCGCCGTGCTTCGGTGGCCAGGGACAAACACGTGCCGTTCAGCGAAGCGCTCACCGCGGTGCAGACTGCCTCGCAGATTTACGAAGAAGAGGAACAGAAAGCCGGCAACCGATAGCGGCCTGCAACGCCTTTGGGCAATCAGCGGTGGCTGAGCCCCAGGTGGACCAGGGCATAGCCCGACAGGACGATCTGCGCCACCGCCATGCCGATCACTTCACCGTCGGCGTTGGCTTCGACGCTGGTTTGGCGATCGGTGAGCGGGTCGACGATGGTTCCCAGCCGGTCACCTTTCTTCACCTGCTGCCCCAGTTCGACGGCCGGGAAAAAATAGCCCCCTGATCCGGACGGCACGCGCATCCAGCTGGTTCGCGTGTAGATGCGCGATTCCGGGACCTCGATCTGTTCCGGGCCCTCCACCATGTCCAGGTAGGCCATGACGGAATCGATGCCGCGTACGCCCTGGGCGATCTGGTCCAGGTCAAAGCGCGAAGGTTCGCCCGCCTCGTAAATGATGGAGGGAATGCCCATGTCGTTGGCCTCGCGGCGAATGCTGCCCTTGGGGCCTTCGTTGATCACCACGATGCCCACGCCGAAATGCCGCGCCAGGTCCAGCGCCCGCGGGTCATCGCCGGTTACGCGGATCTGCGGATGGTTGTTGCGGCTGAACGAACCGGTGTGCAGGTCGATCAGGTAGTTGCAGTTGCGGGTGATCTCGGTGAACAGCATGTAGGCGATGATGGCGGTAACGCTGCCGTTGTCCCGGCCGGGAAACTCGCGGTTCAGGTCGCGCCGGTCCTGCATGTAGCGGTTGCCGGTGCGCACGCCGGCCGCGTTGACCATGGGGAACACCACTACCGTGCCTGACAGCAGCGCCGGGTCGATCCAGCTGAAAGCGCGCCGGGCAATCTCGGTGCCGTTGATCTCATCGCCGTGGATGCCGGCGGTGATGCACAGCGTGGGGCCCTGCCTGGCGCCGCGCGCCACGAACACCGGTGAGTCGAGGTAAGCCGATTCGAAACTGGTTTCGCCGCCCCAGGGAAAGCGCAGGGTCTGGCCTGGCCAGATTTCGCGGCCGGCGATGTTGATCGGCCCCCACTGGGCGGCCGGCAACGGCGCGGAGCAGAGCAGCGCCGACACCAGCGCCACCACCATCAAGTCCGGCGCGAAACGTTTCCAGCGGGCGCGTGCCGGGCGATGGTTGGATAGCGGCCCTGCGAACATCTCGATTTCCTTATTCATTTCCCGGCATGCCAGCCCGGTACCAGTGCGGTGCAAAGGCGCAATTATAGCCGGAATCCGCCATGCGCCCCGGGGCAGGCAAATTTCCGCTGGCAGGATGGCGGCAAGCCGGTAGAATGTTGCCTTCTATGCACGCAACCTCTCCGGAACAGGTACTCATCCATCCACCCAGCGTTTTTGACGGCTGGCGTTCGATCTCCATTTCCCTGTACATGACCCTGGTGGGATACGGTGTGCTGGTGGGCATACCGGTGATCAGCACCGCCTGGGTGGAGTTGCTGGGTTTTACCGAGGAGCAGGTGGGCCGGGTGGCCGGGGCCGACCTCGGTGGCCTGGCGCTGGGCGCGGTGCTCACCTCCATGTTCATTGGCCACGTCAACCGGCGCCAACTGGTGCTGATCGGCGCCGGCCTGGCCATCCTGGCGAACGGGCTTTGCACCATCTACGTGGATTACGATGCCGTGCTCTGGCTGCGCGTGATCGCCGGCATCGGCAGCGGCGTATACACCGCGGTTGCGGTATCCACCCTGGGCGGTTCCTCCAAACCGGCCCGCGCCTACAACATGATGCTGTTCGCCTTCGCATTCTCCCAGGCGCTGGAAATGCAGGTGTTGCCGAAGTTGTCCATGAACGGCATCTACTTCGCGTTCATCGGTTGCTTCGTGCTGGGGCTGGCGTTCATCCACTGGATTCCGCGTTATCCGCTCAAGGCGCCGGTGGAACGGCACCCGGAACTGGAAGCGGCCGATGCGCGCGTGCCCCGGTTCGTCCCGTGGCTGTGCCTCGCGGCCATCTTCGTGACTTACATCAACATCGGTTCCTACTGGACCTACATCGAACTGGCCAGCATGGACGCGGGCATCGACAATGACTTTGTCGGGCGGTTGCTGGTATGGGCCTCGTTCAGCAGTATTGTCGGCTGCCTGGTGGCCACGGTCATCAGCAACCGTTTCGGCCTGGCGCGGCCGCTCATGCTGGCGCTGGTGGCGATGGCGACCATCGTGATCCTGCTCAGCTTTGGCATGACCGACCTCACCATGCTGGTCAGCGTGCTGGGCTTCAACCTCTTGTGGATCTTCATCGATGTATACCAGATGGCGACGGTAGCCAATGTGGATCACTCAGGTGCTTTTGCTTCGCTGATGCCGGGAGCGCAGGGCCTGGGGCAGATTGTCGGGCCGAATATCGCCGCCAGCCTGCTGGCCATGAACCTGGGCTACAGCGCGGTGTTTACCATGGGCGCGATGGCTGCGCTGATCGGCCTCACGATCTACACCGTCATGTATGTGATGCTGCGCAAACGCATTCCCGCGCTGGCGGATGCCAGCTGAGGCCTGCTGCACGAGAATCGAACCATGGAAATCCGTCGCACCCAGGACCCCGCTGACCGTGACTGGCTCGAGTTACGCAGCGAATTCTTTCCGGAGGATTTTCCCGGCGAACACCGGCAATTCCTCAGCAGCCTGGAATGGGCCGGGCGGTTCACCGCTTTTGTCGCTCACGATGAGGCGGGAACCGCCACGGGTTTTGCCGAGGTTGCCATCCGGCAGGATTACGTCAATGGCTGCCACCACCGGCCGGCGCTGTTCCTGGAAGGTATTTTTGTGCGGCCGGAATTCCGTGGCCGCGGCATTGCCCATGCCTTGTGCGCGACCGCAGAAGCTTTTGGCGCTGAGAACGGCTGCCGTGAATTCGCCTCCGATGTGTTGATCGATGACCACGACAGCCTGGCCGCGCATGCAAAGCTGGGTTTTGCGGAAACCGAGCGGGTGGTCTATTTTTGTAAGCCCATCACTGCCGCGGCAAATTCCGGGGAGCAGGCATAGTGTCGCAGAATCGCAAAAAACCTTCGCTGGAAGGGCGCGTGTTGCTGGTGGTGAATACCGGCAACCGCAAGAAGCGCTTCACCCTGAAGCGGCTGCACGAACTGGGTTGCCGCCTCATCATCATGCACAAGCAGGTGAACTGGGCGCGGGCCTACGCCGAGCAGTGGATCCTCACCGACACGGCCGACCACACCGCATCCTTGCGGGCGATGACGGATTTTTTCAGCGCGCACCCTGAATTGCAGGCGGATGGCGTGATCACCTTCTGGGAAGACGATGTGCTGCTGTGCTCGCGCATCCGCGACCGCCTTGGGCTGGTTGGCATTCCCTATGAGGTGGCGCGCATCGCCCGCGACAAGCACCTGTTCCGCGAGTTCTGCAGCAGCAACGGATTGCCGGCGCCGGGGCATGCCATGATCGCCGCCGACGCGCCGCTGGAGGAGTCCATCGCAAAACTGCGCTTTCCGCTGGTGGTGAAACCGGTATTCGGCAGCAGCAGCGCCTACGTGGTGCGGGTGAACAACCTGCAGGAGATGCAGGAAACCGTGGATTACATCCGCGGCACGATCAACACCGAAGTGGAAAGCTCGCTGACGGCGGGCACGGCCATCATGGCCGAGGAATACATCGACGGCAATGAGGTGGACATCGACATCCTGCTGCAGAACGGCAAGTTGAAGTTCTGGTCGATGAGCGACAACGATGCCACCCGTGAGCCGTTCTTCGTCGAAACCGGCCAGTGCATACCCAGCCGCCTGGCGGTGTCGCAACAGGAAGAAATGGTCAAGCAGGCCGAGGAGATTCTGGAGCGGCTCGGCGTGGAAGACGGCTGCGTTCATTTCGAAGCCAAGTACAGCTCGCGCGGCCCCATGCCCATTGAGGTCAACCTGCGCATGGGCGGGGATGAGGTGTATTACTTCGTAAAGACCGCCTGGGGTGTGGACCTGATCGAAAACGCCGCGCGCATCATGCTGGGCGAGTACATCAGTCCCATCGCCAAACCGGAAACGCCGAAGAAATTCGTGTCCGGCAAATATTTCCTGCCGCCGCACTCCGGCGTGCTGGCGTCGCTGGACCTGCCGGAAGACGTGGAATCGGGCGAACTGCAGTTTTTCAAGAAAGTCGGCGATGCCGTGCTGGCCCCGCCTTTGGGTTATGAGTACATGGGCTGGGCCTATGCGGTAGCTGACACGCTGGGCGAGGCGGAAGAGCGCATCGACCGCATCATGCAGAGCGTGAAATTGGAGGTGGCCAAGTTCTCGCGCGGCTCTTCGCTGGGCAAAACCGTGCGCCGCAGCGGCATGAGTTCGGCCAGCATCGCGCGCCGCGCGGTGATCGGCGCCGCGCGCATCGAACACATTCGCAACCTGCCCAGCAGCGAGCAGCACAGCCTGCACGTGGGCATTGCCAGCAATGGCTTCGCTGACAGCGACAATCCCATCGAGGCGGAGCTCACCTCGGATGCGCGCGCCATCGCCGCCACCCTGGAGCAGCGCGGCTACCGAACCACCTTCCTGGATTTCAACCAGCCGTTTGATGCGGTGCAGCAGATCCAGCGCGACCAGATCGCCATCGTGTTCAACCTGTGTGAACGCATCAACCACACCAGCCTGCTGGAGCCGCATGCGGCGGCGCTGCTGGACATCCTTCAGGTGCCCTACACCGGTTCGAACCCGTTCACGCTGGGGCTGTGCCTGGACAAGATCCGCGTGAAGAAACTGCTGGCCTTTCACCACATTCCCACGCCGCGCTGGGATTACCTGTACGAGGCCTCGGAGCAGTTTGACGAGGATTTTCCGCTACCGGCCATCGTCAAGCCGGCCAACAGCGACAGTTCCATCGGCATCAGCAATGATTCGGTGGTCACCACCCGCAAGGCCATGCTGGAGCGCATCGACTACGTGCTGCATGAACTGCAGCGCCCGGCGTTGATCGAGGAATTCATCGGCGGCGACGAATACGATGTGTCCATCCTCGGCAACTGGCAGGATGAGCAGCGCGTGCTGCCCTTGTCCCGTTCGGTGTTCACCAACTTGCCGGAAGGTTACTGGCACATGTATCCCTACGAGGCGAAATTCCTCGGCAGCGCGGTGCACAAACAGAACATCGAGGTGCAGCGGCCACCGAAAGGCGTGTCCGGCAAACTCACCGCGCTGATTTCCGAAATCGCCCTGGATGCGTTCAACGTGGTGGGTTGCAGCGATTACGGCCGCGCCGAAGTGCGCATCGACGCCAAGGGCAACCCTTATGTTCTGGAAGTGAACCCCAACCCTTCAATCGGGCCCACCGACTGCGTGCCTTCGGTGGCTGCGCTGGCCGGGCTGAATTACGGCGATTTCCTGGAAGAGATCCTGCGCCTGGCCATACGCCGTTACAGGGACAAACCGCCGTACTACCACCTGCAGATGTCCACGCTCTAGCGCACTGGCATGCCAACCGTCAGAATTCGACGGTAACGACAATGGTGTCGCCGTAGCTTCCCGCCGACAGGTTCTGTCCGGCCGGGATGCGTCCATAGACGGGCAGGTTGACGTTGTCGCCGGTTCCCCCGCCGACGCTCGTGCCTCCCGTGCCGTCACCCCACACGAT
>CBFGWJ010000068.1:0-8151 GCA_965652335.1 uncultured Gammaproteobacteria bacterium
GACCTGAATAACTGGGGAAGCTTGATTCGGAGCCGCAGGGCAGGTGAAAGCTCCCGCAGTATTTCGTTCATGGCTTCTCTCCATTTTTGCCGCAATTCGTAGAATGCCGGATGAGCGGCCGGGCGCAGGCGCCGGACCGCTTCAACGGAATACGACCAGGGCTTTGCGAACGCAGTGAAATGAACCACCAGGAGACGGTCCAGAATGTCCGGGTCATGAGCAAAATATCCGGGACGGTCAGCTTTTTCCCACTCGGAATCAAGCGCGAAATACTCTTCCGGCATGGATTGAATGTCATTGGCAAACTCGGCATTGAGAATATCCATGTCGAACTGCTGTTCAGAGCCCAGCTGGAGCAGCCGTAGCTCGAGGCGCTGTTTCAGTTCTGACGAGGGTATGACAACGAGGAAAGCCGTGGTCCAGATAGGTTTATCAATCCAATAGGCACGGGGGGCCGCTATGGGCTTGTCCAGTGGCAAGCTGAATAACCGCTCCAGACTCCGCAGCGGTATGGCATCGGCGTCCACGTAAACAATGCGGTCATATTCCACCAGCTCAAAAATCTTCAACTTGAGCAAGCAATCCCGGTAATAGGAGCTATGCAGCTGCCGGGGCGCTTCACTGGCACGCGTGACAATTCCCGCCTGCTGAATTCGTCGCAACAGCTCCTCGGGCAAAGGAAGGTGCAAAAGAACGATGTCGCAGTCGGTCGAAACAGTCGAACGGCGCAACAGGGTGACAAACACCAATACGGCAAGCGCGTACATCGTGCAGGTGGCATAAAAGACATAAGCGTGGCGCCCACCCATCGCCGGACTGCCGAGATGGGATGGATTCGAAGGGGGCTGGGCAGCCATGACAGGAGAACCCGAATTGCCCTACGAAGTCGGGTAACCGGCAGGGCGCCCCAGAACCCCAGGAAACAACCCGATCATCAGGTAGTGGGAATCACCAGCTCGCTGCCAACCCGAATCGAATCGCTCTGGAGGTTATTGGCGTAACGAAGGCGGTAGACCGTGGTCTGGTAACGGCTGGCGATCTCGCCCAGGGTATCGCCGCTGACAACGCGGTGGCGTATCGGCTGGCGATTGGCCGCTATCCAGGTTCCGGGGGGCGGGCTCAGGTAGAAGTAATCCTGCACCCCATCGGCGATGGCTCCGGCAATTTTCTGTTGCCAGGCCGGATCGCGCAGGCGCTTCTCTTCCGACGGGTTGGAGATGAACGCGGTTTCCACCAGGATGGACGGCACATCAGGTGATTTCAGCACCATGAAATTGGCATGCTCAACCTGGTTCTTGTGGGTTTTGCCCACCGCACGCATGCTGCTGAAAACATTATTGGCCACCAGGTTACTGGCTTCCATGGTGGCGCTTTGCGACAGGTCCAGCAGTACCGACGCCAGCATTTCATCCTTGTCACTGAGGGTCACTCCGCCCACCAGGTCGGAGCTGTTTTCGCTGTCAGCCATGCGCCGCGCGAATTCACTGGAAGCACCGCGGCTGGACAGCACAAACACCGAAGAACCGGTCACCGAAGATTTGGTGAAGGCATCGGCATGAATCGAAACGAACAGGTCGGCGCGGTGCTTGCGGGCTTTCTCATACCGTTCGCGATGCGGAATGTAGTAATCGCCATCGCGCACCAGCACCGCCTGCATGCCGGGCCGTGCGTCGATGGATTTCTTCAGTTGGCGGGAAATCGCCAGCACTACGTCCTTCTCGCGGGTGCGGTTAGGCCCCAATGCACCCGGGTCCTCACCGCCGTGGCCAGCGTCTATGGCGACGATCACCTTACGCTCATTATCCGCCAGGTTGGCTACCTGTTTGATGGGCGCAGCCTTGCCGTTTTCCGGATACAGGTCGATGACCAGGCGGTGGCCGTACTGCCCGGTGGGATCGAGCATGAAGCTTTTCACCTTGGAGCTGGTGTTCAGGTCAAACACCACGCGCAGGGTTTTCTGCTCCGGCTCGCCATGGCGCACACTGTTGATCACGCCGGCATGGTCGGACTCGAAGTCCAGCGTGCTTCGCACCGCGGACTTGTCCAGGTCAATGACCACCCGGTCAGGATTCTGCAGGGTAAAAAGGCGATATTCGGCCCGTTCCGAAAGGTCCAGCACGGCACGGGTTTTTTCCGGGTCGGTCCAGACCCGGAATCCGCTGATATCAGCGGCAAATACGGGAGCAGCCATCCACGCTGTCAACTGGCACAGCAACAGCCCCCTCGTGATCACAGCCATGCAAGCCGACGGCCGGAATTTCCTTATTCTGTTCAAGCTCCGCATCGGGTACTCCGTGAAGCTTCCTCTCCGTTTTGTGCCAATCATGAAGTCTGAATCATGAAATTGCAAGACTTACCCTTATAAAACCGTAAGATAGACAACAAACCTAGAAAGGAGATTTGCCTCCGTGTCCCCCTCAGGCGCCGGGCAATTCACCGAGAATGGACCACCCGACCGCACTCAAGGCAATGCACTCGAGGCTGCGGCCTGATTCTATCTCGTTGAATTTCATGAGAATATCTGGAGCCGGTAGGGCAGATTCGGCTTTTTCCGGCCACTCCACCAACAGGACTCCTTGCGTGGTGAACTGGTCGGGAATGGCCAGGTATTCCAGTTCCGCAGGATTGCCGATGCGATACAGGTCCAGATGCAGGAAATCAAATCCCCCTGCCCGGTAGCTTTCCAATAGCCCATAAGTCGGGCTCTTGACCCGGCCGGCATAACCCAGCCCCTGGATCAGCGCACGGGCAAAGGTGGTTTTCCCGGCCCCCAGGTCTCCCTGCAGGTAAATCACTGCGGGTGCGCGCAGCACCCGGCCGAACTCATGTGCCAGCCGGGTCGTGGCGGCTTCATCTTCGAGCAGGAATTTTCGCGGCCCGGAAGGGCTGGATGGGCGCATCAGGAAACTCTCAGCTTCAATTCACTATCAAGAATGGCCATGCAAGGGTTCATTCAGGGGTTCAGTACCGCGGGCAGGCGCGCAATGATATCCGAAGCAATCAGGCCGCGTTCGCCCTTTTGCGCGGCAGCCAGGTCGCCGGCCTGGGCATGTGCCACCACGCCGGCCATCGCAGCCTCCCAGGAAGACAGCCCCTGGGCCAGCATGGCACCGATCACGCCCGCAAGCACATCACCGGTTCCGGCGCTGGCCATGCCCGGGTTACCCAGCGGACAAATGGCGTAAAAACCATCCGGGCGGGACACCACCGTGCCACAACCTTTCAGCACCACAATCGCGTCATAGGCGGCAGCCATGCGTTGGGCCGCGGCAACACGATCAGCCTGGATTTCTCGCGCGCTGCAATCCAGCAGGCGGCCGGCTTCCGCCGGGTGTGGTGTGAGTATCCAGTTGCCGCGCGGCAAACTGCTGCGGGATTTTCCCGTCGGGTGGTGCCGGGCCAGGATATTCAGCCCGTCGGCATCAAGCACCATCGGCGCCCTGGATTTCAGGCAGGTGTTGAACAGGTCCTCGGACCAGGAGGTTTGCCCCAGGCCCGTACCGACCACGCAGGCATTGACCTGGTCAAGCAGGCTGTTCAGTTCCCGCCCCTTCTTGACGCCCCGCACCATCAATTCCGGACAGGAGAGGTTGACCATGGCGGCATGTGCCGGAACGGTGGCCAGGGTCACCTTGCCGGCGCCGCTGCGCAGCGCCGCTTCGCCGCACAGCCGCACTGCGCCGCTCATATGGCTGTTGCCGCCGATGCCCAGCACCCAGCCAAACGTGCCCTTGTGGCTGTTGCGGGCCCGGCGTGGCAGCAAATACTCGATAATATTTTGACGAATTAAAATTCCGGAATCCTTTACCGAAGCCTGCACCGAGGGCGGCGTCTGCAGGCTTGAGTAGCGGATCTGGCCGGCGTGATCCGGTCCGTCACCGGTGTACAGCCCGCGCTTGTTACCGATAAAAGTTACTGTGAGGTTTGCGCGAACAGCCATTGCCGGCATGGTACCGGTATCGGCATTGAGGCCCGACGGAATATCGATGGCGATCACCGGAGCAGGATTCCGGTTCATCCAGTCTATGGCGGCCGCGAAGTCGCCCTGTGGCGCGCGGTCCAGCCCGGTACCCAACAGGGCATCAAAAATCAGGTCGGGTTCAGCCGACTCGGCTGGCGGCCAGGGAAACACCTCACCACCGGCCTGCAACCAGCTCTGCGCGGCCGTGGCAGCATCCCCACTCAGGCTGCCGGCGGGCTTAAGCGCGCAAACCACGGCCTGAATGCCTGCCTGCCTGGCCAGCCGAGCCAGCACATAGCCATCACCACCGTTGTTGCCGCCACCGCAAAAGATCAACCACTTCTTGGTGTGCGGAAAATACTCACGCGCGGCATCAAACACCGACCCGCCGGCACGCTCCATCAGCTGGATGCCCGGAATGCCATGGGCTTCGATGGCACTCTGGTCCAGCGCCCGGACCTGCGCGGCGGTATACAATCTGTCAGCCTGGCGATCTGCTGGTTTGTTCATGGTTAAAATTATAGCGATGATCCACCAAAAACCACATGGCCAGACATCCGGCGACGCTGATTCCGCGGAGCCTGTGCGGCAACCGCTCTCGAACCGCCAACTGCTGGCGCTGAAGGCCAACATCCTGGACTGGGGCCGGGAACTGGGTTTCCAGCAGCTGGGAGTTGCCGATACTCACCTGCAGGAACATGAGCAGCACCTGCTGGATTGGCTGCAGGCAGGCATGCATGGACGGATGGACTACATGTGGCGCCACGGCACCCGGCGCAGCCGGCCGGCGGAATTGGTGCCCGGAACCCTGCGCGTCATCAGCGCAAGGATGGATTACCTTCCTGAACAGGCCAAGGAAGCCCGGGAACTGCTGCAACAACCTGAAAAAGCGCTGATTTCACGTTATGCACTGGGCCGCGATTATCACAAGCTGATGCGCCGTCGCCTGCAGAAACTGGCGTCCAGGATAGCGGCTTCGGTCGAACCCCTGGCTTACCGGGTGTTTGTCGACTCGGCGCCGGTGCTGGAAAAGGCCCTGGCCGCCAAGGCCGGGCTGGGCTGGATCGGCAAACACAGCAATCTGCTGAACAAGGATGCCGGCAGCTGGTTCTTCCTGGGGGAAATCTACACCGACCTGCCCTTACCCCCCGATGAAGCCGTGATCAATCACTGTGGCAGCTGCACGCGCTGCCTGGACATCTGTCCCACGCAAGCCATTATCGCGCCCTACCGGGTTGACGCCCGGCGCTGCATTTCCTACCTCACCATCGAACTTCGCGGCTCGATTCCTCTGGAGCTGCGCCCGCTGATGGGAAACCGGATATTCGGCTGCGATGATTGCCAGTTCGTCTGCCCCTGGAACCGTTATGCCGAATTCAGCAGGGAAGAAGATTTCGCACCCCGGCCGGGGCTGGATGCCGCTGAGCTGCTGGACCTGTTCAGCTGGTCCGAAACCGAATTCCTGCAGCGGACGGAGGGCAGCGCCATCCGCCGCATCGGCCATGCCTGCTGGCTGCGCAATATCGCCGTGGCCCTGGGCAACGCGCCCCATTCACCAGCCATTGTGGCCGGCCTGCAAAAACACCGGCAGCACCCCGATGCCATGGTGCGGGAACATGTGTTGTGGGCATTGCAGCAGCATGCTCGTGACCGCTGAGAAGACGGGTGTCCGGTTTTAATTCAGCCGCCCCCCTATGCTATCCTGCCCGGACTGAATTCCAATAAAGCCGGCGTTGCAGGAGCATTTCCTGGTTTTCACGCCGGTATTCCACAGGAGTAACAATCATGGGTACGCAAACCTTGCCCATTCTGGAAAAATTGCGGCAATTGCGCGAATTTGGCGGCAAAGCCCAAACACACGGTCTGAGCGACGACATCATCACGCGCTTCGCGGGCCTGGATCACCGCCTGTCCGAGGCCGTGGATGCCGCAGTAACCAGATTCAACCAGTTGTGCGATGACGACCCTGATTTCATGGCGCTGGATGAAGACAGCCAGATCGCCCAGATCCAGGAAGGTTTCATCAACTTCTATCCCGAAGATGCCGTCAAGCCCTACTCCGCACTGGCCGGCCGAGGCCCCTGGATCGTCACCATGAAAGGCGCGGTCATTCATGATTCGGGCGGCTATGGCATGCTGGGCCTGGGCCATGCGCCGGCCACTGTGTTGCAGGCAATGAACCAGCAGCAGGTCATGGCCAACGTAATGACGCCCAATATCAGCCAGAAGAAACTGCACGATGCGCTGGTGAGGGAAATCGGCCACACCCGCAAGGGGGAATGCCCGCTGGACCAGTTTCTCTGCCTGAACAGTGGCTCGGAAGCGGTGAGCCTGGCGGCACGAATCTCCGATGTGAACGCCAAGCTGATGACCGACCCGGGTGGCCGGCACGCCAACAAAACCATCCGCATGGCCAGCCTGTGCGGCGGTTTTCATGGCCGTACTGACCGGCCGGCGCAATTCTCAGATTCAAGCCGCCAGACCTATGTGCGCCACCTGGCCAGTTTTCGCGACCACGACCGCCTGTTAACGGTGGAGCCAAACAACATCGAGCAGCTAAGGCAGATTTTCAACTGGGCCGATTCGAACAATATTTTCATTGAAGCATTTTTCATGGAACCCGTGATGGGCGAAGGCAACCCCGGCCAGGCCATCAGCCGCGAGTTTTACGACACGGTGCGTGAGCTGACCGCAGCGCACGGCGCTCTGCTCATGGTGGACTCCATCCAGGCCGGCCTGCGCGCCCATGGCGTGTTGTCCATCATCGATTATCCGGGGTTCCAGGACGCGGCTCCACCGGACATGGAAACCTATTCGAAATCACTCAATGCCGGGCAGTATCCGCTTTCCGTGCTGGCCCTGAGCCGGAATGCGGCCGGGCTTTACCGCAAAGGCATCTACGGCAATACCATGACCACCAACCCGCGCGCCATGGACGTCGGCTGCGCGGTGCTGCAGGCCATGACGCCGGAATTGCGCCGGAACATCGTTGAGCGCGGCCACGAATTCCTCGAGAAATTCAACGCCCTGCAGAAAGAACTGGGTGACCGCATCATCCGCGTACAGGGCACTGGCCTGCTCTTCAGCCTGGAGCTCAATGCGAAGCTTTACAAGTGCTATGGAGCCAATTCCACCGAGGAATACATGCGCATACAGGGCTGCAATGTGATCCATGGCGGCCAGAATGCATTGCGCTACACGCCGCATTTCCGCATTACCTCGGCGGAAGTCGACCTGATTGTGGGTGCAACGCGCCAGGCGCTGCTGGAAGGCCCGATGCTGGCTACGGCCCGCGAATCGGCTGCGGCCTGAAAACCGCTTCCTGCTTCCGGTCGGTGCTGCCGGCCGGAAGCGGGGCTCGCCTGTTTCCAGAAAAAAATCGCGGGCTGGCCTGGCGACAGGCGCATTCCCGCGACAAATGCCCGGAGAGGCAGGTGGCAATCGTGTGGTTGTCAGCCGGGTTTTGATCAATCCGCTGTCCCGGCTAAGCAGGTGCCCAGGTCTGACGTTCAGGGCTGACGTTCAGGGCTGACGTTCAGCGTTGGCATTCAGGCCAGCCCAACCTCAGCAATGTGCAGCAACAGCAGCAATCCCGAGGTCAGCACCAGATAGCCGACCGCATTGGCAATGACTGCGGCTGTGAACTCAAGCCGGGTGGCTGCAGAAGCTCCCTGCACTTTCAATAACCCGGACTTGTAACTCGCCTGGCACAAGGGCCTGGCACGTTGGCCATGTGGCTGGTAGATGCCTGGTGGCTGACCCTTGGAAAGGCGGATATCAGACGGGTGTTCAAGCTTTACTGCGGGCTGTGCTGCAGGCTGGCCTTCGACGGCTGGGCTTGTGGCTGCCTTGTCGGTGGCCAGCAGCAAATACATTGTCAGGTGATTCATGGCAAGGCTCCTTGAAGCTTGGGTGCCATGAAAACACGATGACTTCTCAATTCATGAGAACGCCGTATGGCTGCCGATGGTGCTGGGACTGGCTCGATACCACGTATTCCATTATCCCGGACAGCTGGTGCTTTTGGCCGGGATCCATTTGGCTTACACACTGGCCCGATGCCGGTAAGGCCTTCCGGTCCTGGACTTGGCCCAGCTGCGCTGGGCTGCCCTCGGTCCTCGGTCGTTCCGGCGAACGGCCCGAAACGCTCCTGCTCGGGCGGGCCTCTCGCGGCATCCCTGCCGCTCGTT
>CBFGWJ010000069.1:0-8070 GCA_965652335.1 uncultured Gammaproteobacteria bacterium
CAGGAAGACCGGATCAGTAACGGAAGTGTTTGATTTTCTCGCCTTTCTGGCCCAGTTCCGTCATTGCTTCAATTCCGATCTTGAGGTGCAGGCCCACCCAGTCCTGCGTCACTTTCTTGTCCGATTCCTCGGTTTTCACCCCATCCGGAGTCACCGGCACATCCGACACCAGCAGCAGCGCGCCACGTGAAATTTCGTTGGCATGGCCGACGATGAACAGCGTGGCGGTTTCCATGTCGATGCCGATGCAGGTCATCTCGTGCAGCATCTGGTGGAATTCCTCGTCGTGTTCCCACACACGCCGGTTGGTGGTGTAGATCACGCCGGAACGGTAATCCACGCCATGTTCCAATATCTTGTTGGAAACGAACTTGTGCAGCTTGAACGAAGGCAGCGCCGGCACCTGCGGATCGAAATAGTCATCACTCGTACCTTCACCACGGATGGCGGCGATGGGCAGGATGAAGTGGCCGATCTCGGTGGATTTCTTCAGGCCGCCGCACTTGCCCAGGAACAGCACGCCTTTGGGGGCCACGGCAGTGAGCAGGTCCATGATGGTGGCGGCCTGGCTGGAGCCCATGCCGAAATTGATGATGGTCAGGCCATCGTTGTTGGTGCAGGCCTGCATGGCGCGGTCCTGGCCATAAATTTCGCAATCGAACTGTTCGGCGAACTGCCTTACGTAGTTGCCGAAGTTGGTCAGGAGTATGTATTCGCCAAATTTTTCCAGCGGCATGCCGGTGTAACGGGGTAACCAGTTGCGGGTGATTTCGAGTTTGCTGAGCATGAATGCCTCCGGCCCGTGACCTCACGGGTGCCCTGTTATTGTCGTTTGTTTCGCGCCGCCGATTATACCGAGGCTGAATGCCGGCAAGCTATCCGGTGTTGGTAACCGCTTCGAATCGCATCCGGTCGCAGGCAGTTCCTTGCCGGGCACGCTCAAGTCGTCCCTCGGCAACGTACTCCTGCGTTGCTCTACCCCCTGCATCCATGCAGTCGTGTGCGCGACTCGGCTGTTCCTGACATGGCCCAGGCCACCTTCTCGCCCGCTACGCGGGCTCACCTTGGCCGAGTGCCCGGCAAGAAACTCCTGGCTCCCGGCTGCTCGCGCCTAAGCGTTCTGAAAGCCCTGACCGCGATCGGGCATCACTCTGAAGCGGAATCATTCGAACGGGATTGCAAAACCTCCCTGGCAAGAGGAACGGTGATTTTGCGTTTGCCAGCCAGTGCCGCCACGCGTACGGCTTCAAGGTGTTCCAGCAGTATGGGCAGGCTGCGTGCGCCGCGGCTGAGCAGGTAGCTGCGCACTTCATCCGGCAGATGGATGGCGTGCGCTTGCGCCCAGCGCTGCATCACTTCGCCCTTGCCCTGCTCATCCAGCGGATGCAGCTGCAAGCGCAAACCCCAGGCCAGCCGCGAAGCCAGGTCCGGCAGGCTGAATTCCAGTGCGGACAACCGCGTGTTGCTGCTGGCCACCAGGCTGCCGCCGCGCTCACGCAGCCGGTTGAAGCAATGGAACAGGGCTTCTTCCCAGGGGCGTTGGCCGGCGCAGAGATCGATGTCATCCACGCACACCAGGTCCACCTCATCCAGGCCCGCCAGCCCCGCAGCGGCTTCTGCGGGCAAACGCCCGGGCGCAATGTAAAACGCCTGCCTGCCGTTGCTGTTTGCCAGGTTGCAGGCCGCGTTCAACAGATGGGTTTTCCCACTCCCCGCCGGGCCGCTGAGGAACAGGCACTGCCCGCCGGTTTCAACCAGCTCCCGCAGAGCCTCGAGCGCGGCGGCATTCTCGCCGACAACAAAATCCTCCAGCCGGTCCGGGCGTCGCCCTTCCAGCGGCAGCAGGATCTGCCTGGCTTCCGCCATTCAGGCGCTTCCTTCGGGATTCGGTTTGCTTGCCGGTTCTTCGCCTTCTGGCGTTTCGGCTTCCGCCTGCGGAAGGTGGAACCAGTGGCTGCTGCGGTATTGCGCATCAGCAAAACGCAACAGCACGTTGAGCGCCGAAGCCACCGGCAAGGCCAGCAATATGCCCAGGAAGCCAAACAGCTGCCCGCCGGCCAGCACCGCGAATATCACCGCCACTGGATGCAAACCCACCTTGTCACCCACCAGCTTGGGCGTGAGCACCATGCCTTCCAGCGTCTGGCCGATGCCAAACACCGCCAGCGCAAGCAGGGGATGCAGCAGATCCTGGAACTGGAACCCGGCGGCGATCACCGCCGCCACCACGCCCACCAGCGTCCCGAGGTAGGGCACGATGCTCAGCAGCCCGGCCAGCATGCCGATCACAAAAGCCAGGTTGAGGCCGATGGCCCAAAGCCCCAGGGTGTAAACAATGCCCAGGGCCAGCATCACCATCAGCTGGCCACGAATGAATGCCCCCATCACTTCGTCGATCTCACCGGCGAGGTCACTGACAGTGGGCTCGACTTTGGTGGGCAGCAGTTTGCGCACTCCGGCCACCAGGTGGTCCCAGTCACGCAGCAGGTAAAAAGTAACCACCGGCACCAGCACGAAATTCATCAGCCAGTTGACCAGCGCCTGGCCGCCGGCGGAAACCGAACCCAGCACGTCCATGCTGGCGCCGGCCAGTTCCTTCCAGTAGGTTTTGGCCGTGGCGGTTAGGCTGGCGGCATCCAGTTCCGGAAAACTCAACCCGGACTTGCTTTCCAGCCAGGGAATGGCGGTTTCCACCACCCAGGCGACCGTGGCCGGCGTCCGTTCGATCAAATGCCTCACCTGCTCCAGCGTCATGGGAATGACAATCAGTAATAGCCCCAGCAACAGCAGGCTCATGAACAGGAAAACAATGGTAACCGCCAGCGTGCGGCCGCAGGTCCAGCCGCGGATTTTCCATTGTTGCAGGCGGTCGACCAGCGGATCACCCAGATAGGCCAGCGCCGCGGCCATGGCGAACGGCGTGATCACCGGCGCCAGGCGGTACAGCAACCACAGCAGTACCGCCAGCAGGATCACCAGCCACAACATGCGCACGTCATTTTTCACAGCTCATTTCCCCTTGGGTATTCCCGGTTGGATTCAGCGAAGCCTTGCCGCCGCGCACAGCGCTCGCCCGTTTGCTCCATACAAGAACATACTGCGCGCCCGACAGGAACGTGGTGGCCGCCACGATGCTGATCAGGCCGCTGGTCCAGGGGCCATCGATGGCGCCGAATGCCAGCGACCACATCACCACAACCACCAGCAGGATCTGGAACAGCGTGTTCCACTTGCTCAAAAGGCTCGGGCTGGCCGCGGTGATAGGCGCCACGTAATGATGGAAATACCAGGCTCCGCCGACGATCAGCAGGTCACGGAACGCCATCAGGACCACCAGCCAGGCAGGCAGGTAACCCAGCCAGGCCAGGGTGATGCTCACCGTCACCAGCATCAGCTTGTCGGCCAATGGGTCCAGAATGCCACCAAAATGCGTCATCCAGCCGAAACGCCGCGCCAGGAAGCCATCCAGCAAATCGCTGATACCGGCGCAGAGAACCACCACGAACGCTGCGCGGTAGCGCCCGGTAAGCAGCAGGTAAACGACAGGCCCCACCGACAGCATGCGAAACAGCGTCAGCGCGTTCGGCAGCAAGTGCAGTCCTTGAGGAAAGGTCATGGCAGGAGCTGGTATTCCCCTTCGACGGCGGATGGCGCCAAGGTCCTGCCGGCAACCAGGAACTGCTGCAGGTAATCCGGCGCCGCATTCAAGGTCAGCCTGAACTGCGCCTTGCCGGCAGTCACGCTGCCCACGCCCACAGCCTCAACCACGCTCAGGCCCTGCAGGTAAGCCAGGCAACGCAGGTAATCATCGCCGTTGCCGAGGTGCGTCACGGTGATGTCCACCTGCCACACGCCGACATCCGCCGCGGCGATGGAGCTGGTGGCCACCACCTGGTCGATGGCCTCGTTCAGGCCCTGCTGCAACGCGGTTTCGAGGTCGATATTCCGAAACCGCTCCGACCAGCGCAACCCTTCGTACTCCAGGTTCATGCGCACATTCCACTCCGGGCCATCGTGCAGCGCGGCTATCACCAGGGTTTCCGTGGTTGTGCTTGGGGTTGTGCTTGGGGTTGTGCCCTGGGTGGTGGCAGCAGGCCTTACGGGGCCCGGCGGCTCCTCGGCCAGCGTATCGGTGTAGCCACCCCAGAGCAGCTGGACATCCACGCCATACTCGCCCTTCTCATCCGCTTCCGGCCAGCGGAGCGGCATGCCGCGGTCGATGGCCAGGTCGGCCAGCCCCTGCCAGGCATATTCCAGCTCAATCGGCATGATGCGGCGCTCCAGCCCGTCATCGACGATGGGCCAGATCGTCAGCGCTTCGCGTTCCGGCCTCCAGCGGGGCAACTGCAGATCATTGCGCAGCTGGTCCACCGCCCGGGGGGCGAAGTTGGCTACCAGCAGCAGGTCTTCCGTTTTACTGCCGTCGGGCAGCATTCGAGGGCGGTTTTCATAGTAGAAGGCCAGCACGATACGGCGGGCGGAGGGCAATGCCTCGGCAACCCCGGGATAAGCATCGAACTGGCCCAGTCCGGACAGCTTGCCCAGCACCTGCTGCAGCGCAGCCTGCATTCCCCGCTCCTGCTCGGCGGAGGATTGGTCCGCCACCACCGCCCTGCCCTGGTACAGGTCTTCCGCCGCCTGGGCGAAAAATGCGGTGAGCAGCAACACCAGGCCCAGCAACAACCGGCCATGAATCATGGCCGGTGCCTTGGAATGGGCGGATTGCAGGCCTGGGCCAGGCAACTTCATGCAGCGCGACCGCCGGAATGCTGATAGGGCATGTTCGTCTCCAGCCGCCTTTACCGGGCGACAGCGTTAAGGAAACTCTGATTTATTCAGACTTTCCGCGGGACAGGGATGTGCCGCCATTTTCAATGATTGCAGATCATTGAAAATGAAGCCAAACAAAAATGACACTTTTTGTTTGGCGTGCTCTGAGAATGCCAGGATGGCATTATTCAGAGCCTCCTTAGTGGAGAATCCGCATTCCGCGGCCACTCCATGCAGGGTCGAATACGATAACATAGTGCGCTGTTTCAGCTTAAGCGCATCCAGGCAGGATTCATTCTTGAACAAGACATCACCATCTGAAGCCGGCGACCCAACCAATGGTCCAGGCGGCCTCTCCTATCGCGATGCGGGCGTGGACATCGATGCCGGCAACGAGCTCGTGGAACGCATCAAGCCGGCGGTGCGGCGCAGCATGCGGCCCGAGGTCCTGAACGGACTGGGTGGGTTTGGCGCCCTGTTCCAGCTGGACCTGGAACGCTGGAAACAACCTTTGCTCGTTTCCGGCACTGATGGCGTGGGCACCAAGCTGCTGCTGGCCCGGCAACTCGACCGCCACGACAGCATTGGCATCGACCTGGTGGCAATGTGCGTGAACGACATCCTCACCAGCGGCGCCGAGCCCCTGTTTTTCCTGGATTACTTCGCCACCGGCAAGCTGCAGCTGGATGTGGCGGAAACGGTGATCAACGGCATCGCCGAAGGCTGCCGCCTGTCGGGCTGTTCGCTGATCGGCGGTGAAACCGCCGAGATGCCCGGCATGTACGGCGCCGGTGACTATGACCTGGCGGGGTTCGCGGTGGGCGTGGTGGAGCGCTCGCGGCTGCTGGATGGCAGCCGTATCCGGCCAGGGCATCGCCTGCTCGGCATGGCTTCCAGCGGACCGCATTCCAACGGCTATTCGTTGATCCGCAAGGTGCTGGAGCGCAGCGGTTCGAGCCTGGAGGAAGTTCTCTCCAATCCCGACGGCTCCACCGTAAAGCTGGGCGACGCGCTGCTGGCGCCCACCACGTTGTACGTCAAACCCGTGCTTGCCATGCTGGCGCAGGATGAACGCGACGGCGGAATTGACGGCCTGGCACATATCACCGGTGGCGGCCTGACGGAAAACATCGTGCGCGTGATTCCGGATGACTGCGGCCTGCAGATCGACCCAACAGCCTGGCCCCGGCCTGCCGTGTTCGGCTGGCTGCAACAGCACGGCGGCATCAGCGATGCCGAGATGCTGCGCACGTTCAACTGCGGTATCGGCATGGTCATGATTGCCGCCGAAAGCGCCGCACCGAACCTGATTCGCGCATCGCAGGATGCCGGAATCCCCTGCTGCGATATCGGCAGCGTGGTTGCACGCAAGGAAGCGCGGGTAGAGTATTCGAGCCGGTGAGCACCTGCCGGATTTCGGTGCTGATCTCGGGCTCGGGCAGCAACCTGCAGGCCCTGATCGACGCCCGCGCCGCGGGCGTGCTCGATGCCGAACTGGTGCATGTCATCAGCAACCGTGCCGATGCCTTTGGCCTGCAAAGGGCGCACCAGGCAGGCATCGCCAGCGCGGTTTTGCCTCACGCGGATTTTGCCAGCCGCGATGAGTTCGACCGGGCACTGGCGCAGCTGGTGGCCGGCGGCAAGCCCGATCTGGTGGTTCTGGCCGGATTCATGCGCATCCTCGGTCCGGCCGCCGTCGAACCATTCGCAGGACGCATGATCAACCTGCACCCGTCCCTGCTGCCGCTTTACCCCGGTACGCACACCTACCGGCGCGCCATCGCGGCCGGAGACCGGCAGCACGGCGCCAGCATGCATTTCGTCACCGGGGAACTCGACGGCGGTCCGTTGATCTCACAAGTGCGTATTCCGGTTGAACCCGCGGATACTCCGGAGCAGCTGGCCGCCCGCCTCGCGCCACGGGAACACGAGCTGATCGTGGCAACTGCGCGGCTGTTCTGTCAGCATGAACTTCACCTGGAAGGTGATACGGTCCTTTACCGGGGCCAAGCGCTGCAATCACCCCTGCAATTACAGGCCGATGGGAGCTTTCTTTGAATAAAATCCTGGCTGCATTGTTGCTGCTTTGGCTGCTGCCGAATGACCCGGCTGCCGCCCGGCAGGCAGTGCCTGAACCCGCCGCGGCTGAGCCGACTGCAACTGAGCCGGTTCCAGCTGAGCCGGTTCCAGCTCAATCGGCAGCTTCGGACTGGCAGGAGTACGGAGCACGCTATTCGCTGTACCGCAATGGCAAGCTGGCGGGCAAGGCTGAAATCAGGCTGCAGCAGGAAGGCGAACGCTGGACCATGAGCACCGAAGGCAATGGCACCCACGGCCTGGCGCGCGTCCTGCGGGTGAAAGATCGTGAACTCGTGCAGGGCCGCATGGTGGACGGCCGGTTCCGCCCGCAACGCTTTGAACACCGGGTGTCGGTGGCCGGCATCGGCAACAGCTGGACGGCGCTGTTTGACTGGGAGGCCGATACCGTCACCGTCGTCTCCGGCGACGAAAGCCTGCGCATGGACCTGCGGGGCCGCGCCCTGGACGGGCTGTCCCTGAAGCTGGAAATGCAGCGCCGCCTGCGAGCCGGCGAGGACGACATGCGGTTCTGGCTGGTGGATGAAGACGAGATCAAGATGCAGGAATTCCGGGTGCTGCCCCGGGAAATGCTGGAAACCAGCCTGGGATGCCTGGAAACGATCCCGGTGGAGCGCATCCGCTCCGCCGACAGCACCCGCTATACCCGTGCCTGGCACGCACCAGCCCTGCAATACCTGACGGTGCGCATGGAACATGGCAAAACCGATGGTGACCATATGGAAATGCGCATCGCCGAGTTGCAGCTGGATCACAAGGACTACCCGCCCGGCATGGGCTGCAGCGCACTCCAGTCAGGCTGAACCGGCTGCCCCAGGCCCACTGGCCAAATTCAGTCGCGATTGCCGATCCGGCGGATGCGTGCACCCAATTGGCTGAGCTTTTCCTCAATGTTCTCGTAACCCCGGTCAATGTGGTAAACCCGGTCCACGATAGTCTGTCCTTCGGCAGCCAGCCCGGCCAGCACCAGGCTGGCGGAAGCGCGCAGGTCGGTGGCCATGATGGGTGCGCCATTGAGCTTCGGCACACCCTGAATGATGGCGGTATTGCCCTTGAGCTGGATGTTGGCACCCAGGCGGCGCAGTTCCTGCGCGTGCATGAAGCGGTTTTCAAACACCGTTTCGGTGATGGTGCCGGTGCCTTCGGCCACGGCGTTCAGGGCGGTGAACTGCGCCTGCATGTCGGTGGGAAACGCGGGATAGG
>CBFGWJ010000070.1:0-8020 GCA_965652335.1 uncultured Gammaproteobacteria bacterium
CGTGGAATTTCCGCCATATGTTCGCGGGTCAGGTCGCGCAGGTCGCGGCTGGGGCGGATCACCAGCGAGTCCACCCGACGCATGGCCAGGCCCTGGTATTGATCCGCTGGAAGCCGGCTGATCACCAGGTTATTGCGCGCGAGTCGCTGCAGGTCGGAGGTCAACGTATCCATGAATATGCAATCCAGCAGGTATCCGCCTATTTCACCCAGCGAGGGATAAGCCATGTCCTGCAGGGGCGCCTCGTCCGGCTTCTCATCGCGAGTGCCGATTACCAGGATTCTTGCCGCACCCAGGTTGATCGCCGGGCTCAGCGGCGTGAGCATGCGCATGCCGCCATCGCCAAAATATTCCGGCCCGATTTTTTCCGCAGGGAACAATAGCGGCAACGCCGCCGAAGCCAGCAGGTGGCTCACCTCAAGCCGCGCCACCCGGCCTTCCCGGCGCGGAAATTTCCATCCTTCAAGCCCGGCCTGGCCCTGGAAAAAACTCACGGCCGATGCCGAACGGTAGCCGGAAGCCGTTACTGCCACTGCTCGCAGGCTGTTGCTTTCTATGGCTGTCTGAATACCTTGCAGCTGCAGGTTTTCCTGCAGGAATTCACGCAGCGGCTGGTTGTCGAGCAGCGAACGCGGGTTGCTGACGAGGCGCCCCCCGAACGTGAGGGAGAAGAGCCAATGCAGGCCATTGCGCAGCACCGTCCAACCATCCGTGCGATAGATCCGCTCGCAACTCATGGTGGCCCAGAATTTCTCCAGGCGGTTGACCCCTTCGGCAAATTCATGCGCATGGCTGGCCAGTGCTGCCGCGTTGATTGCGCCCGCCGAGACACCGCAGATCAGCGGAAAGGGGTTGGGTTTTCCGGTACGGATTTCGGCTATCGCCTTGAGCACGCCGACCTGGTAGGCGCTGCGCGCGCCACCGCCGGGCAACACCAATGCGGTGTGCACTGCGTGTTCCGGATTTTCCTGAGCGCTCGCTTTGGTCTTTTCCAGGGTTTGTATCATTCGGCAACTATACCGTTAACCTCCGCACCCGCGCCAAATGCCAAAGCCACCATTTTTGCTGGCAGCCGGATTTTGTTTGCTA
Source organism: uncultured Gammaproteobacteria bacterium (assembly GCA_965652335.1). Classification (GTDB taxonomy): domain Bacteria; phylum Pseudomonadota; class Gammaproteobacteria; order Xanthomonadales; family SZUA-36; genus JAWXBM01. Next base: position 1,090 of record CBFGWJ010000070.1, read on the forward strand.
TACTCCGGGACTGCTCGTTGGGGAAGCACGACCATTGAATCCCGCTGGGGATTTGCCAACCCGGGTGCAGTTTCGGGCGAGGCAAGCCCGGGCCAAACGCAGGGATACATGGAAAGTACAGGGAACACCGCCTCATGAACAGCAGTGTGGTTAGCACCGAAAGCGCGACTGAGGTCCGTCGCAAAACGCTCGCCCAGGCAGAAGACGAAGTCAACCGCATTCTGCTCGGCAAACAGCAACAGGTTCGCCTGGCATTCTGCTGTTTGCTGGCCCGCGGACACCTCATGATTGAAGACATACCCGGCGTGGGAAAAACCACGCTCGCGCACGCTCTTGCGGCGGTGATGGGTTCCGCCTACCAGCGCGTGCAATTCACCTCCGACCTGTTGCCTGCCGACATTCTGGGCGTTTCCATCTACAAGCGTGAAAAAGACCAGTTTGAATTTCATCCCGGCCCGATTTTCTGCCAGGTCCTGCTGGCCGATGAAATCAACCGCGCCACGCCAAAAACGCAAAGCGCCCTGCTCGAGGGCATGGCTGAGGGCCAGGTTACCGTGGAAAACCAGACCCACGCCCTGCCCCAGCCATTCTTTGTCATCGCCACGCAAAACCCGCTGGACCTCGTGGGTACCTTTCCCTTGCCTGATTCCCAGCTGGACCGGTTCCTGATGAGCATCAGGCTGGGTTACCCGGATGCAGGTGCGGAGCGTGAACTGCTGAGCACGGGAAGCCGTGCCGGAATGCTGCGCAGGATTCCCGAGATCCTGCGGCCCGAGGACATCATCGAGCTGCAACTGGACTGCGATGCCGTGCATGTCAGTGATGACCTGCTGGATTACATCCAGGCCCTGCTGGCGGAAACCCGCAATGAACAATGGTTTGAAAGCGGTCTATCGCCGCGCGCCGGTCTGGCGCTGCTGCATGCCAGCCGGGCCTACGCGTTCATGGAGCATCGCGGCTTCGTGATTCCGGAAGACGTCAAGGCCATTTTCCCCTGGCTGGCGCGGCATCGTCTCAATGCCAATTCAGGCTTCAGCGGCGGCGCCTCGGATGAACAGATTGCCGAGATGCTGCAACAGCTGCCGATTCCCTGAGGCCTGAAGTCGGCTATCGGTTCATGGTTGCCCAAACCCTGACGGCCAGGTCCAGCCAATCCGGCACGGCAGCCGGGTGGGGAATCGCGGCGCGTTTCAACCTCTGGCTGCTCGAGCGGGTGCGGCAGCGGCGCGGCTCCCCGGTTTTGCCTTTCAGGCTGGAGTACCGCCACATTTATGTCATGCCGACCCTGTTCGGCGTCTGGTTCGGTATCCTGCTTGCGGTAACGCTGCTGGGCGGTCTCAACTTCAACAACAACATGGCGCTGCTGATCGGTTTCCTGCTGGCCGCCATCGCACAGCTCACCACCCTGCTGGCCTATCGCAATCTCGTCGGCCTGGAACTCAGTGCGATACGCGCGGAACCGGTATTCGCCGGAGAAACCGCGCGTTTCCAGGTTTACCTGCGCAATCCGGAAGCGCGGCATCGCTTCGCCATCCAGCTGAGCGACGGGTTCAGCACCGAGTGCACCGATATCGATGGCAATGAAACCGCCATGCTGCATTTGCCGCTGACCGCCAACCGGCGTGGCTGGCTGAAGATGCAGCCGTTCAACCTGGAAAACCGCTTTCCACTGGGCATGTTTCGCGCCTGGTCGGTGATCATACCGAGAGCTGAGTGCCTGGTTTACCCTCGTCCGAGCCTGCACCCGCCACCGCTGCCGCGAAGCGGGCGTGGCGATGAAGGCAGCGCACGCGCCGGCGAAGGTGAGCAATTTCACGGCCTGCGCAAGTATCGGCCCGGCGATGCGTTGAAGAGCATCGCCTGGAAATCCAGCGCCCGCCACGACAAGCTTCTCACACGTGAATACGAGTCGCCGCAACAGGAAGCCTGTGAGCTGAACTGGTACCTGATGAAAGAAGATTCGGTTGAGGAAAAGCTTTCCGTACTTGCCGCCTGGATCCTCAAGGCGGAACACCAGATGATTCCGTACTCACTGGAACTACCCAATGATGCGCTTCCCGCCGACCTGGGGCCGGCGCATCGCGATGCCTGCCTCAGGCTGCTGGCGCTGTTCGGCAAATGAAACCTGGTCGCCGCCGGAAAAGCACCACCTCTCCCAGTCTGGACAGCCGGAGTAACAGCCTGCTCTGGGTGATTGCCACCCTCGCCATTGCCGCCCTGCCACAAATGCTGCTGATGCCATGGCTGCTGGTCATCGCCTGCGCACTACCCATACTCTGGCGGGTGTTTGCCCATATCAGGGAATTGCCGCCACTGCCGGCCTGGTTGCGTTACGCGGCGGTGGGGCTGGCGCTGGTGAGTCTGGCGGTTGCTTATGGCGGACTGTTCGGCAGGCGTGCATCGGTCAGCCTCCTGACCGTAATGCTGGCGCTGAAACTGCTCGAATGCCATCGCATCCGCGATGCACGCCTGGTAGTGAGTTTCAGCTTTTTTCTCTGCACCACGCAATTCCTGTTCACCCAGGGCCTGATCATGCCACTTTATGGCGCGGCCACCGTACTGGTCGGCCTGGTGGCACTGGCGCAGCTGCACCGCGATGAAGCATTCAGTCAGCAAAAAGCGCCGCCTGCGGACACTGCGCCGCTGCTTTCCGAGTTGGGTTTCAGCTTGCGCCTGTTGTTGCTGGCACTGCCGGTTTGCCTGGCATTTTTCATCCTGTTTCCACGCTGGGGTACGCCGCTCTGGGGAGTGCCTGAAACCACGCTGGATGCCCGCAGCGGCCTGTCCGACACCATGTCCCCCGGCTCCATTGAAAACCTTTTCATGGATGACAGCACGGCGTTCCGCGTCGAGTTCAGCGGCCCGGCTCCCAGCCAGTCGGACCTGTACTGGCGCGGCCCGGTTTTCTGGCGTTATGACGGCAAAACCTGGAGCTCCAGTTTTTACGGCCGGAACATCCTCGCCTCCTCCCTGCCCGAGGAAACCGACGCCTCCTGGCGTTACCAGGTACAGCTGGAACCCAATGAGCGCAATTGGCTGTTTGCGCTTGACTACCCTACGGCCGCACCTGACGATGTGAGGATCAGCCTGGACTACCAGTTGCTGCGACGCCAGGCCGTCACTCAGCTCACCCAGTACCGCATGGTGTCGAATCCGCAATTCATCGACAACCCGGAGCTTCTCAATACGCTTCGCGCCACCGCGCTGGAATTGCCGGAGGACATGAATCCGAGAACCCGCCAGTTGGTCCGGGAATGGCGGGCCCTGTACCCCACAGATACCGCGCTGATCCGCAGGGCGCTGGAATGGTTCAACCAGGAGCCGTTCCACTACGCGCTGAACGCACCCCTGCTGGGATACCATGCCATCGATTCCTTCCTGTTTGACACACGCACGGGTTATTGCGAGCACTATGCCTCGGCTTTCACGGTGATGATGCGCATGGCGGGAATTCCGGCGCGCATCGTCACCGGCTACCAGGGAGGCTGGTACAACGCCGAAGCTGATTACTACATTGTGCGGCAGTCGGATGCACACGCCTGGTCCGAAGTGTGGCTGACGGGCAGCGGTTGGACCCGCGTCGACCCCACGGCCGCTGTATCACCCATGCGCGTGGAGCGCGGGTCGCTGGATGCCATCGACCAACCCCGGCACATGCTGGATTTCAACTGGATCAGGAGCCTCAGGAATTCACTGGATGCCATGGAAAAACGCTGGAATACCTGGGTGATTGAATACAATTACCAGCGCCAGACCCAGTTGTTTGACGGCTTTGGCATGGACAAACTCAGGCCAGTCCACCTCATCACCCTGCTGTTTGCCGTAGTGGCGATCCTGGCGGCAGTCCTGCTGCCGATACTCTGGCGCACGCGCGGCCCGGGTAGCCGTGACCCGGCGCAGCTGCTGTGGCAGAAGTTCCTCAGGCGACTGCAAAAAGCAGGATTCACCGCCCAACCCTCACAGGGTGCCGAGGAACTGGCGAAAGCCGCCGCTGTCAAACTGCCCGACCAGGCCGGGAACATTTTCCGGATCAGTGATCTGTACAATCGCTATCGCTACAGCGGAAAACCGCCGGGCATTCATGCCCTGCGCGAAGCGGTGCAGGCATTCAAACCTGAACGATCCGCAGGATCTGTAAACTGACCCGCCAACTGGCCCGTAAAACGGACAGGCTTGGATACACCGGTTCCGGCTTTTTTCTTGTTGTAAGATAGAGGCAGGTTTTTCCGGTCAATTGAACTCCTGAACCCCACGATGCGGACTAAGATGATGCGGACCATGATGAACACAGCCAAACCCACGATTGTTGCCCTGCTGGCCAGCCTGGGCCTGGCCGCCTGCACCACGATCCCCACGCAGCTGCAGGGTGAATATGCCAATATTTCTCCCGCCCGGGTTGAGCCTTCAACGTACGGATCGACCGTACGCTGGGGCGGCATCATCATCGATGCGAAAAACGAGGCCAACCGCACCTGTTTTGAAGTGCTGTCCCGTGAGCTCGACAATTACATGCGACCCAAGGTCGAAGACGTGACCTCCGGCCGCTTCATCGCCTGCAAGGAAGGCTTTTTTGATCCCGAGGTATTTGCCAAAGGTCGGGAAGTGACGCTGGTCGCCAATATCACGGGCATTGAAGAACACAAGATTGACGAGTTCAATTACCGCTACCCCGTGCTGGAAGTCAGCGACCTCGTGTTGTGGGAGGAGCGCCAGGACGTGATCTACTACCGCGATTATTACGATCCATTCTGGTATCCGTACGCCTGGGCTTCGCCTTATTACGGCTACTACCCGTATTACCGGGGCGGTTGGTATCCCTACGGCGGCCGCAGCGGTTACGCCGTGACGCGCCAGACCCTGCCCGGTCCGGCCCGGCTGGAGCCCAAAGAAGACAAGTAACGCCCGCAAACCCGGCCATCCAGCTGAGGAGTAATGGATACGCATGACAGGATTTGCCGGCTTTCCGGCCGACTTTTTCCGCTTTTTTGACCAACTGCGCGGAAACAACGAGCGCGACTGGTTCAATGCCAACAAAGACCGGTTCCAGCAGTCGGTGCTGGAACCGATGTCGGCATTCATCACGGCCATGCAGCCCAGGCTGGCGGCCATATCCAAAAATTTCGTAGCCGACCCCAGGCCACATGGCGGTTCGATGTTCCGCATTTATCGCGACACCCGCTTCAGCAAGGACAAAACCCCATACAAAACCCATGCGGCATGCCATTTCCGCCACGCCGCAGGCAAGAATGCCCATGCTCCCGGTTTTTACCTGCACATCGACGCCAACGAAGTTTTTTTTGGCGGTGGAATCTGGTTGCCGCCCTCGCCGCAGCTGAACCGTATTCGGGATTTCATTGCCGACAACGTGCGTTCCTGGGCCAGGATAAGGAATGCCAAAAAAGTGCAGGAGGCGGGAGGCATACAGGGCGAAAGCCTGAAACGGGCACCACGCGGCTTCGATGAACAGCATGTTCACATCGAAGACCTGAAGCGCAAAAGTTTTTACGTCATGTCCCAAGCTGAAGCGGAAGCGCCGGCCAGTGCTGATTTTGTCGACCAGGTCGAGCTGGGATTCAGCCGTGCAGCACCGCTGAACCGCTTCATCTGCGACGCGCTGGAACTGCCCTACTGAGCGGCGGCGTCAACGGCATGGAATGGATCCTGTTACTGCTGCTGGCTGGACTACTGTTCTGGGCCATCAGCACCTTCAACCGGCTGGTCAAGCTGCGCAACCAGGTGAACGAAGCCTGGGCCGGCATAGATGTTCAGCTGCAATTGCGCTATGAGCTGGTTCCCAACCTTTTGGCCACGGTAAAAGGCTATATGCAGCATGAATCTTCGGTGTTGGAGCGGGTCAGCCGCCTGCGCGGCGAGCCATCACTGTCGCCGCAGCAAAGAGCCGGGGAAGAAAGCGGGTTGTCACGCTCCATCGGCCGCCTGTTTGCCCTGGCGGAAGCCTATCCTGAGCTCAAGGCCAGCGAGGGCTTCCAGCAACTGCATCTAAGCCTGGTGAACATTGAAGACCAGTTGCAGTACGCGCGGCGCTATTACAACGGCAGCGTACGCGACAACAACAACCTGGTGGAGAGCTTTCCATCGATGCTGATCGCCCGGCTGTTCGGTTTCAGGCAGGCTGAATTCTTTGAAATCGAACTGGCCAGCCAGCGGCGGGCGCCGGATATCCAGCTGGTTAAAGCCGTCTGATGCGCATGCGGTGGCTGGCATTACTGCTGTTGCTGGTCACCTGGCCCTCCTGGGCGCTGGCGGAAGAGCGCATACTGGATTACCACTCACGCATCCAGGTGGCAGCCACGGGTGAAATCGCGGTGAGCGAAACCATACGGGTGGTGGCCGAAGGCCAGCAGATCCGCCGCGGCATCTACCGGGATTTTCCCACCGATTACGAGGACCCGATGGGCAATCACTACCGGGTGGATTTCAACGTCATCTCGGTGCAGCGGAATGGCCAGGACGAGCCCTGGCATACGAAAAAGATGTCCAACGGCGTGCGGCTGTACATCGGCGACCCGGATCGCATGTTGCCGCAGGGGCAGCACGAATACACGCTTCGCTACACCACCAACCGGCAACTGGGCTTTTTCCCGGACCACGATGAGCTGTGGTGGAATGTCACCGGCAATGGCTGGATCTTTCCGATCGAACGGGCATCGGCCACTGTCACGCTGCCGTTCAACATTCCCGCCGCCGATTACCGGCTGGAAGCTTTTGTGGGGCCTTTTGGTTCCACCGAGCGCAGTAACCAGGCATCCGTATCCAGCGGCGATACCGTGGAATTCGCCAGCAGCCGGCGTTTGCAGGCCCATGAAGGCATGTCGGTGGTGGTGGCCTGGCCCAAGGGCCTGGTTGCTGAACCCACCCTGCAGCGGAAAATTGCCTGGTTCGCCCGCGACAATGGCGCGGCCATCGTGTT
>CBFGWJ010000071.1:0-7959 GCA_965652335.1 uncultured Gammaproteobacteria bacterium
CCGGTCTGCCGCATCTGCAGTGATCCCAAGCGCGATACGACACAACTTTGCATATTGGAATCGCCCAGTGACGTGCTGGCCATTGAGCAGGCAACCGGCTACCGCGGACTCTATTACGTGCTGATGGGCCGGCTTTCGCCACTGGATGGAATCGGCCCGGCGGAACTCGGGCTGGAAAAGCTGGCGCAGCGCCTGGACGTGGAACCACCGGCCGAACTGATCATTGCCACCAACCCGACGGTGGAAGGCGAAACCACAGCCATCTACCTACAGCGCATGGCCGCGAAACGGGGTATTGCGGTAAGCCGCATCGCCCACGGCGTGCCCCTTGGGGGCGAACTGGAGTTCACTGACCAGTCCACCATTGCCCATGCCTTTGCGAGTCGATTGCCCATCAGGAACTGAAGCAACCTCCCGGCGGAATCTGTACGCAAGAACACTCAGCACCGGACTATCGGCCGGGCCAACCATCCAACGGGGATTTCCTTCCCTCACAAAACCTGGCCGGTGGCTACCGGCCAGGAATCCCCAGCCGAATCTGTGGGACTTCTCGCTATTCCTGCGCCTGTGCCGGAGCGGCCCCGAGGTTGATGCGGTCGCGATTCTTCTCCACCGTGGCAAGGCCTATGCCTTTGACGTTCACCAGTTCGTCGGCGTGTTTGAATGCTCCGTTGCTGTCACGGTATCGGACGATTTCCTCGGCTTTCGCCAGGCCGACACCCTGCAATGCATCGGCAATCTCCTGCGCCGAAGCCTGGTTGATGTTGACGGTATCCGCGGCCCAGGCGGAAAGGCTCAGCAGGCAAAACAACAGACTGATCAAAAAGTTCTTCATGGGTAATCTCCCGGTGCTGGTTGAATGAATTTCCGGTCCGGAAGTCAATCCGGACGCATTCAATCTAGCCCCTGGCAGGCAGTTCCGCCTATGGCCAAACTCCCATGAAACTGTAGGAAAAATACCCGGGTAACTTTCCGGAATGTTCTCAGCATTTGAGAAGCGACCCTGTTTCAATACAGCCATGAAGTCAGTCCAACAAGACTGGACCAGGCAACAGGAGAAACTCATGAATGTTAATGATGACCTGCTCGGAAAAACCATTACCGGAGTGATTGCCCACCGTAACCGCGATACGGGTGTGCGCGAGATCTGGATGCTGCAGTTCGACGATGGCAGCCATGTGGAATTTGTCTCGCCCGGCGGACGCAAAACCCTGCGTCGCGCGGCCAGCCAGACCCGTAATCTGGCGTCATCCGGGCGTCCATTCAAAGCGTCAAAACAGCAGGCAGGGCAGCCTGTCCGGCTTACGGACAGCCGTTCCATGCGCTACCAGCGTGAGTTCGAAAGTGGCGCACAGCTGACCCTGAATGTTGCCTGAAAAACGGTCGGGCACTTATCCACAATTCCTGTGGATAAGCCTGTGAGAAACCGCGCGGGGGAGTAGCGTTGATCAGCCACCTCGCGCTTTGATCAAAATTTAACCATTGGGTAAATTTCGAGCAAATACATTCACTTAAGTCAGTTTTTTATTCAGGTTCAGGCCTTTCATGAGCGTCATCATTCCGTCATATGAACAATCAGTTACTTGTGAATAAAGTACGAGAATCTGTTCGAGGAACATGCGCTAAGTCCTTGATTAATTCAAGCGACGGACAATTGTTGATCCTGTACTTTCAAGCTCAGGCGCCCCCTGTGGATTTCAACGCCAGGCACAGCAGCCGCCTTTCCAGTTTTGTTGACAGCGAAGTGGCTGAATCCAGGCCCATTCTTTCCAGCAACGGTTGCATGGCATCACTGGTTGAGCCGGCCGGACCCAGGCTTCTGAGCAGCATGGCCAGTCGTTCAAGGCGGTTTGTTGTCCGCTCCTGCAGGTAGCCCAGAGCCTGGGCGATCTGCAGTTCATGCACACTGAAGTCACTGCCAAATGGATACTCCGGCAACAGGCCATTGTCGCGAAAAGGCTTGAGTTTATTCTGGATATTTTGCGGAGTATTGGAGCGCCAGGCCGGCGGCACCCGCCATTCCGGTTGCAGCTTGCCAGCCGCAACCGCACTTTGGCGCAAAGACTCCTGCCAGCGACTGTCTGCAATGCAGATGAGTGACTGGATGACTTCGTGATCTTCCTTGCTGCGCAGGTCCGCCACGCCGTATTCAGTGACCACGATGTCGCGCAAATGCCGTGGAATGGTGGCGTGGGGAAATTCCCAGATGATGTTGGAAACTGCCTTTGAACCTGTGCCGCGATGACTGCGCAGCATCAGGATGGAGCGGGCGCGGTCGAGCGCCTGCCCCATGGCGACAAAATTGTACTGGCCACCTACGCCGCTGACGACCTGGCCGTCCTCTAACTGGTCCGATACCGCGGCGCCAAGCAGGGTGATTTTCATGGTGGTATTGATGAAGCGCGCTTCAAGCCGCTGCGAGCGGTCGAGTTCTTCGCCCCGGTACAGCTGGTTGATGCGCGACACTGCTGTCATTTGAAAGAGATCGCGTTGCGCCATCGGCATTTCGTTCAGCTGCCGGTACATCCACTTGGACCCCAGGAAGAAGGCCGCATGCGCCAACACACCATTCTTCAGCGACTGGCCGAGGGCTCGGTCAGCCAACCGTTCCCGGTGCTCCGGCAAGGCCAGGTCATTGGGTAGCTCCTGGCCATCCGGCAATGAGAGGTTTTGGCCCCGCAGCCGAACGCCCTGCGCGAGGATTCCATAGTGTTGCAGCCAGCGCAGCTGCTCCGCATCCAGCTGGGGTGGCAGCAAACCATGCCGCCACAGGACTTCCAACGTATCCGGGGCGAGCTTCTCGGTAACTGAACCTTGGTTCAGCAGGTCTTGCAGGCCGGCGTGATCGTACACCCGGCGCTTCAGTATCCCGCCGTTGTACAGGTGCAGGAAGCCTTCGGTCAGCATTTCACTGGCGGCGTAAAGGCCGCGTTCAAACGGCCCACGGCCACCCCAGCGCTCAACCAGCTCGCTCGACACGCGCCAGTCTGAGCCAGCGCTCTCAAGCAACTGCAGGTAGTCCGGGTTTTTCCGCTGGCGCAGCAGGCTGCAGAAGCTTACCGCATCACCCAGCGATCCGATGCCCAGCTGCAGGGTGCCACCATCGCGAACCAGCTGGCTGGTGTGCAGGCCAATCAGCAGGTCCGTATCATCCACCGCCATCAGCGGTACAGCAAACAAGGGTTGCGGCGTGCCTTCCAGCACGAGATCCGCCAGCCCCACGGGAATTTCCGCAGCGCCGCCCATGTAGGGCAGGTCATCGTTGACCTGGAACAGCACCAGCAATTGCTTCCGCGGAACGGAGGCCAGCAGGTCCAGGGTGACATCCGGGTTGCAGCTCAGGCTGTATTGGCCTGGCCGCTCGGGATGCCGCGCCACCATCTGCACGATCAGGTTCACGCCTCGGTTGCGCATGTCGCGGGCCACGTGCGTGTAGTTGCTGGACAGATAATGCTGCTGGGCATGGGGATCACCCAGGCGGGAGCCCGAGCGGAAATAGAATTCGCTGAGATGGACATTGGGCGGAACTTGCCGCCGGTCCAGGTCCTGCAGGTATTCTAGGCGCGGGTAATCCCCAAAATGTCTGCTCACGAACGGGCCGAGAAAACGCTGCTTGAGGCCTTTGGCGGGCTTCGGAGGATTCAGTGAAAGCGCCGTGAACAGTTCCATGCGGATGGCCGGGTCTGCTTTGGCCGCGCGGTACAAGGCGTTGATCAGGTGATTGGGTTTTCCCAGCCCCAGCGGCGCGCCGACTACCCAATGGTCTCCCAGCCGCCGGCGCACGAATTCCACCGCCTCGCTGGCACGGTTGACGATCCGGGGAGAGTTGTTGGTCATAAAGGCCTGCTGCGAGCTGGCAGGAATATCCAGGTTGTCCGCTGTTGCCCCTGCTTTTGTGCGATTCTTCGCATCGGTATTAACCCCCATGCTCATGCTGCCACTGTTGCCAGAGTTGTTCGATACCGGCCTCTTCCGGCCAGGCTTGCAGGGCATCGAGGATGCGCATGGCGCGGGCATCGCCGGCGTGGCGCTGGCGACAATCGCGCAGCACTTCGAGATAGGCGGGGTAGGTCAGAAACCGATCATCATCCGGCTGGAACAGGCGTTGTGAACGGTCTTTTTCCCAGGCTTCGGACTCGCGCAGGCTGAGCGTATCGGGGTAGTTGCGAGCGCGGTAGCGGAACACCATCTGCTGCAACCGGCCATCCTGGAAAGACCAGCTGTGTCCCGGCAGTTTTTCCGGTGGAACCTCCAGCACCTTGCGCAGCAGGAAACGGTCATGGCTGGAGAGAAAGCCACCACTGTAAAGCATCAGGTCGGGATCAGTGGCAGTGGTGCCGCTGTCGTTGTCGTCGTCAAAACGACGGGCAAAAACTTCGATGACCTTGGCGCGAATCGCCGGCAGGTGGGCGCGGATCTGCTGCGCGTGGCGCAAACACAGCTCCGTGTCCAGGCCGATCCGGCCGGGGTCTGCTTCCTTCAGCGTGGCGGCTGGTGCCAGCATGGGCACATGGTTGCTGTGGATCAGTTTCAGGGGCAGCCGCGAAATGCCCTCGGGCATGTCTGCGGTCGGTGTGAACACACGATCTGCGATATCCGCGGCTGATCCCGTGATCAGCGCGGACGGGTCACCCATCAGGTCGAATGCCACCACTGATTTGGGCCGGTCGGGCATGACGGCCAGGGGCAACTCCAGAGTAGTACATCCGCGTGCCGACGGTATGCGCGACGAGCTGTGCAACACCGGCTGCGCATCGGTTGGATCGAGCAGCTTCATGGCGACCTTCTGGTCGCGCATGCCCAGGGCCCAGTCGAACAGCTTGGGTTGGTGTTTCCGGATCAGCCGGGCCAGGGCGATGGTGGCATTCACATCGGCCAGCGCATCGTGGGCCCCGACATGCTCGATGCCGTTGGCAAGGGTCAGGTCTTCCAGCCGGAAACTCGGTACCGGTTCAGTAGCGCCGTCCCGTTCCACCATTGGCCATTCGATGCCCTGGGGGCGCAATGCGTAACACATCCGCGCCAGGTCGATCAGGTCCCAGCGGGAATTGCCGTTGCGGTATTCACGCTCGTACGGTTCGCGCAGGTTGCGATACAGCAGGTTGCGGGTCACCACGTCATCGAACCGGATGCTGTTGTAGCCGGCGCTGCAGGTGCCGGCCGGCTCCATCTGTGCCAGCACGGCGGCAGCGAAATCCGCTTCCTTCAGGCCTCGCTGGCGCGCAATCTGCGGCGTGATCCCGGTGATCAGGCAGGCTTCCGGATGGGGCAGCACATCGCCAGCCGGCGCGCAGTAGAAAACCACCGGATCTTCCAACGGCTGCAACTCCATGTCGGTGCGCAGGGCAGCGAACTGCGCCGGCCGGTCCACCATGGGCTGGGCGCCAAACGTTTCATAGTCATGCCAGAGAAAAGTTGCTTGCTTGTTCACATGCCAGGTTCGCGTCGGTTGATGGGCATTGCCGGGTGAGAGAGTTGCCGCAGAAATTCGCATTCGGCAATGGCTGCCTCTCTATCGTTACAGTGTCAGGGGATTGTATCAATGCCCTGGGCTTGTTTCCGGCTCCGGGAAACCAGCATTCGTGCATGCCGCAAACGAATCACTTGGACTCAGTCTGCAGGCATGACACCATGGAAACCAGGACCCGGGGAAACCTGTACCACGGGAAGACCCGTACCCGGCATCGGTCAATTTCCCGGTAACCACGAGCACGCATGGCATGACGGAATTCGAAGAAGGCTTTCAGGAACTGCTGACACTGATCCGGCTGGAAACGCTGGAGGTGAACCTGTTTCGGGGCCCCAGCCGCGATATCGGTACCGAGCGCGTATTTGGCGGGCAGGTGCTGGGCCAGGCGGTGCTGGCTGCCAGCGCCACGGTGCAGGACCGCCTGATTCATTCACTGCATGCCTATTTCCTGCGGGCCGGCGATCCCTCGGCGCCGATCGTCTACAGCGTCGATCAAAGCCGCGATGGTGGCAGTTTCAGTGCCCGCCGCGTGGTGGCGATACAGCATGGCCGTCCCATTTTCACCTTGTCGGCTTCTTTTCAGGGGCCGGAAGAAGGATTGGAGCACCAGTTTGAAGCGCCTGGTGTGCCTGCGCCGGAAGAGATCAGGACTCACCGCGAGGTGGACCCGGAAACCCTGCAGCACCTGCCGCAGAAACTGCGTCGCTGGGTGGACCGGTTCGGGCCATTTGAATTCCGCCGGGTAGGTGACTACGACCCGCTTCATCCGAAGCCTGAGCAACCCAGCCAGCACATCTGGTTCCGCCTGCACGGCCAATTGCCGGATGATCCGGTGTTGCACCGGGCGTTGCTGGCCTATGTGTCGGATTTCCAGTTGATAGGCACCGCCAACCTGCCGCATGGCATTTCCTGGGCGAAAGGCAACCTGATCATGGCCAGCCTCGATCACGCCATGTGGTTCCATCGTGAATTCCGCATGGATGACTGGCTGCTTTATTCCTGTGACAGCCCCAATACCGGTGGTGGACGCGGCCTGGCCCGGGGCATGATTTTCAATCGTGATGGCCGCCTGCTGGCCAGCACGGCGCAGGAAGGCATGATTCGCGTACGTCCGACAGCCCGGGAATGAGTGGAACGGGTTGCCATGCCGCAAGGGCTGGATAACCGGAAACACCCGGCTACCCGGATGTTTACGGTGGTACGGAAACGCACTGGCCTGAACGGACTGGCCTGAACCGACAGGCCTGCCAGTTTCCGCGCGGGGTTTCCGGCCGGCCTATTTCTTGACCAGGCCGACGATGAACAGCAGGATGACGGCGCCGATGGTGGCCGAAATGATGGCGCTGATCAGTCCGGCGCCCAGCGAAATTCCCAGCACACCAAACAACCAGCCGCCAATGACGGCGCCAACAATACCGACAATGATGTTGATGAGTAATCCCTGACCCTTTCCTTTCATGATCAGGCCGGCAAGCCAGCCTGCAATGGCGCCGATCAAAATCGAGATAAGAATACCTTCCATTTCGCGCTCCTCTTGTTATCAGGTCACCGCGATGGCGCGGCGTTCGGGCTGGCGGCCAGGATGGAATTCCGTTGGTTCAACAGATGCGCTGACCGCCTGAACCAGTTTAAGATATGCAGGTCGGATTGCAAATGTTTCTAAATCAAAGAGATTCATCAATGCCAAGGATAGCGTTGTTGATTGCCAAAACCCTGTTGCTGGCCCTGCCGGTGGTGGTGTTTCATATTCCTGCCCAGGCTCAGGTGTACAAGTTCGTGGACGACAAGGGCATCGTCAACTACACCAACATCGCGCCACCCACCGGTCGCGAGTTCCAGGTGTTGCGGTTTCCCTGCTATGCCTCGGACCCCAAGTGTCGCTCCATCAGCTGGGAAAAAGTGGCGCTCAATACACAGTCATTCGATGCGGAAATCCTGCAGGCTGCGCTGGACAACGGCGTTGAGCCGGCACTGATCCGGGCCATCATCCACGCCGAATCGGCCTACCAGGCGGATGCGGTTTCGCCCAAGGGTGCCCAGGGGCTGATGCAGCTGATGCCTGATACGGCAAAAATGCTGCAGGTCAGCGATCCCTTCAACCCGGCCAAGAACATCGATGGCGGAACCCGTTACCTGGCCGAGTTGCTGCAGCAGTTCAACGGTGATATCACGCTGGCCACAGCTGCGTATAATGCCGGCCCCGGCGCCGTGACCAGGTATGGTGGCGTGCCGCCCTATGAGGAAACACGTGAATACGTGCGCCGGGTGAACATACTGAACAAGCGCTACAGCGCTGCCGGCAGTTAGTGTTGCCGCTCAGTAAATCAGCCTGACATCCTTGACGGTTTCTATGCTGCTGAGCGCAGCGACCAACTCATCACAGGCGCTGATGCGCCATTCCGAACCCAGCACCAGCCGCGCCTTGGCCCGGCCATTGTTGTAGTCGATGTAAACCTCGTCATTACCGTTGCGGTAGGGGCGGATGGCAT
>CBFGWJ010000072.1:0-7951 GCA_965652335.1 uncultured Gammaproteobacteria bacterium
GCGGAAACCGCGACGAAAGCCGAGGCGGACGGTTCCGCCGATACCGGAGATTCCGAAGCCGACCGGAGCCGGGACCAGAGCCGGGGCAGCGATGCTCCGTACTGAGAGCATCAGCAAGTCCTACACCAACCGGGACGTCGTCAACAAAGTCAGCATGTGCGTCAAGCCTGGCCAGGTGGTCGGGCTGCTCGGCCCCAATGGCGCGGGTAAAACCACCTGCTTCTACATGATCGTCGGGCTGATCCCGGTGGACAGCGGCACCATTCTGGTGGACGACCAGGATGTCACGCATGAGCCGGTCAACATCCGGTCCCTCATGGGTGTGGGCTACCTGCCGCAGGATGCTTCCATTTTTCGCAAGCTCAGCGTGGCCCAGAACATCATGGCCATCCTGGAACTGCGCAAGGACCTCGACCAGGCCGGCCGGGAAGAAAACCTGATGCTGCTGATGGAGGACCTGGGCGTTTCGCACCTGGCAAACCAGTCGGGCATCAGCCTTTCCGGCGGGGAACGGCGGCGGGTGGAGATAGCCCGCGCGCTGGCGGCCAAGCCACGATTCATTCTCCTGGACGAACCCTTTGCCGGCGTGGACCCGATTTCCGTGCGGGAAATCCAGCACATCGTCCAGCACCTGACCGACCGCGGCATCGGCGTCCTGATCACTGACCACAATGTGCGTGAAACCCTGGGTATCTGCGATTACGCCTACATCCTGGCCGATGGCCATGTACTGGCCTCCGGCGTGCCGGCGGAAATCATCGCCAATGAGCGCGTTCGCGACGTGTACCTCGGGCGCGAATTCAAGCTGTAGCCATGGCTGAACAGTCGCTCCAACTCCGACTCTCGCAGAAGCTGGCCCTGTCGCCACAGCTGCAGCAGGCCATACGGCTGTTACAGCTGAACCGCATCGAACTGCGCGAGTACATCCAGGAAGTACTGGAGACCAACCCCATCCTCGAGCGGACGGAAGCGGAGTCCAGTGATCCATTGGACCAGGCAGGCAGCACTGAAAGCGAGTCCTCCGCAAGCGAGGACAGCATGCAGGACCTCGATCTCGACAATGAGTGGGGCGAGGATTTTTCCTTTGATGAGCAATGGGGTGATCTTGGCGGCGGTGGCGACAGCTTTACCGGCGAAACGCAGATTCCCGACCAGTCGGACGGCAGCCTGCGCGAACACCTGCTGTGGCAGATCAACCTCAGCCATTTTTCTCCCAAGGACGCCGCCATTGCCGCCGCGATCGTGTTCGGCCTGGACGATGAAGGCTTCCTGCAGGACAGCCTGGAGGACATCCGCTCCGGCCTGGCGCCTGAAGTGCTGGTGGATATCGACGAAATCCGCGCCGTGCTGCATCGCGTCCAGCGGATGGAGCCGGTGGGCGTGGCCAGCCGTGACACCGCGGAATGCATCCGCGTGCAGCTTTCCGCCCTGCCCGGCGACACTCCGGGCCGTGAACTGGCGATGCGCATCGCGCGTGACTACCTGGACCTGGTGGCGCAGCACGACCTCGCTGAAATCCGCAAGCAAACGGGTGCGAAAGAGGACAGGCTGGTTGAAGCGCTGCAGCTGATCCAGTCGCTGGACCCACGGCCCGGCTCGCGCTACGACAACCGCCGTGATGAATACCTGGTGCCGGACGTCTACGCCACCCAGGTAGACGGCCAGTGGCGCATCACCCTGAACCCGGAAAACGACCCGGGGCTGAGGCTCAACAGGTATTACATCGAGCTGTTGCGCAAATCCGGCGGCAAGGACCGCGAATACCTCAAGGGACGCATGCAGGAAGCGCGCTGGCTGATGTCCAGCCTGGAAATGCGCAACCGCACCCTGATCAACGTGTCGCAGTGCATCGTCGACATGCAGCAGGATTTCCTGGAACACGGCGAGATCGGCATGCGCCCCCTGGTGCTTCGCGAGGTGGCCGAAATGGTCAACGTGCACGAATCCACGGTGTCGCGGGCAACGACCCGCAAGTACATGCTCACGCCCCGCGGCATTTTCGAGCTGAAGTATTTCTTCTCCAGTCATGTGAGTACCAGCCAGGGCCAGCCGGTGAGCGCCACGGCTGTAAAGGCCCGGTTGCAACTGCTGCTGGAGAACGAACCGGACTCGCAGCCCCTCAGCGACCAGGACCTGGCCACCATCCTGCAGGACAACGGCATCCAGGTAGCTCGCCGCACTGTCGCCAAGTACCGCGAAGCGCTGGGCGTCGGATCCAGCGCCGAGCGGCGCCGCCAGTACAAGCGGCGGGCGCGACTGGCGCAGGCGGCGGCAAAGGCCCGATGAGGCGAAACGTGCCGGACTAGGAAAGCCGTGGCGGTGGGTATAAAATTAGCCGCGAAGATGTCAAACATGTTTACCAAACTGTCGGGTTGCCCGGTTTTTATGCTCAACCCATGCGAGCAGGCAACCCGCAAATCCCTATCATCCAGCAATACGGGCCTGAACCAGCCGTGCCTTGCACGGTGCTGATTCCTCCCCGAAGGAGATCTCTATGCAGCTCACCATCACCGGACACCATGTCGATGTGACCCCCGCATTGAATGCCTATGTGACCGAGAAGATGCAACGCATCAACCGTCATTTCGACAGCGTGATCTCCATGAATGTGATCCTGAGCGTGGAAAAACTTCAGCACGGTGCTGAAGCAACCCTGCACACCGCAGGCAAATCACTGTTTGCCAATGCCTCTGAAACCGACATGTATGCCGCCATCGACGACCTGGTCGACAAGCTCGACAAGCAGGTGCGTCGGTTCAAGGACAAGCGCAGCGATCACCAGGTTTCCCGCGACGACAAAGAAGCTACGTTGGGCTGACCCGGACGCAGCCTGTATCCCGAAAACAATCACGGCTAGTCCCCATCGAGTGTCCAGAAATGTTGATCAGTGATCTGCTGAGCCCGGAAAGTATTCGCTGCGATGTGCACAGCAGCAGCAAGAAACGCCTGCTGGAAATCATCAGCGAAGAACTGGCGCGCAATAACGAAGATCTCAGCGCCCGGGAAATCTTTGAAAGCCTGTGCGCCCGCGAGCGTCTGGGCAGCACCGGCCTGGGCAAGGGCGTGGCCATTCCGCACGGGCGGATCAAGGGCAACCGGCCCATTCGCGCT
This sequence comes from uncultured Gammaproteobacteria bacterium, assembly GCA_965652335.1. Lineage (GTDB taxonomy): Bacteria > Pseudomonadota > Gammaproteobacteria > Xanthomonadales > SZUA-36 > JAWXBM01. The sequence continues at coordinate 3,112 of CBFGWJ010000072.1, forward strand.
TCATTCATCCGCTTGAAAAAGCCACTGGCTTACGATGCCATCGACGGCGAGCCGGTGGACCTGCTGTTTGCCATGACGGTGCCTGAGAACTGCGGTGATGATCACCTGAAGCTGCTGGCGCACATCGCCGAGCTGTTCAGCGACCCTGAACTGCTGCAGGCCCTGCGCGCGGCCGACAACCCGGGCGCCCTGCTGAAACTGCTGTCGAGCAAACGCTCCGCCAACGACCCCGGCACACACCACTGACGGGCCGACGCGGAACCCAGCGGTGAAGGCCATGAACATGATTCAGCGCCCATGAGCCGTTCGCTCACCGCACTCACGTTGTATGAGGACCTGGCCGAGCGTCTGGACCTGCATTGGGTGGGTGATGCGGCCAAACCCGAGTGGCCGGAAATCTCCGCCAACGACCTCAGTTCACGGCCGGCCCTGGCCGGTTTCCTCAACCTGATCCATGCCAACCGCATCCAGGTGCTGGGCAACGAGGAACTCGATTACCTGGGCAGTCTGAGCGACAGCGAATGCCGGCAGACGGTAGAGACCCTGCTGGCGGCGCAGCCGCTGGCCGTGGTGGTGGGCGACGATCGGCCCATGCCGGCCGCCATCGTTGAGCAGCTCGATCCCTCGCGCCAGGTCGCCCTGCTGCGATCCGGCCTGCCGGCGTTTGAACTGGTCAATTACCTGCAATACCACGTATCCCGGTTCCTGGCACGCAGCACCACCCTGCATGGCGTATTCATGGAAGTGTTCACCATCGGCGTGCACATCATGGGTGACCCGGGCTGTGGCAAGAGCGAGCTGGCGCTGGAGTTGCTCACCCGTGGCCACCGTCTGATAGCCGATGACGCGCCGGAGTTCACCCAGATCTCGCCGGAAATCATTGACGGCACCTGCCCTCCGGCCTTGCAGGATTGCCTGGAGGTGCGCGGCCTGGGCGTGCTCAACGTGCGCGAGATGTTCGGCGATGCCGCCATCAAGCTGAACAAGTTCCTGCGCCTGATTGTGCGGTTGGAAATGCCGGAAAAATCCTCCATCCAGGAAAGCCATGACCGCCTGCGTGGCGCCACCAGCAGCTTGCGGGTGATCGAGCTGGATATTCCCTGCATCACCCTGCAGGTGCGCGCCGGTCGCAACCTGGCGGTGATGATCGAAGCCGCGGTGCGCGACTTCATGCTGCGGATGAAGGGTTTTGACGCCGCGGCTGCGTTTGTTGAGCGCCATGCCAAACTGCTGCAACAGGACAGCGGGGACTGGCGCGATTGAACACCCGGGATAATCCATTCGAAGGCACCGGCACGCCTGCGCTCAGCCGCGAAGAAGCCGAACTGCCGGGCAACGGACCGGACGTGCAGCAGTTGCTGGTGGTCAGCGGCCTGTCCGGCAGTGGCAAGAGCACCGCCCTGCATGCCCTGGAAGATCTCGGGTTCTACTGCGTGGACAACCTGCCGGCCGCCCTGTTGCCGGGCTTCTTCGAACAGATCCGCAACCACCCCGAGTTGTATGCACGGGTGGCGCTGGGTATCGATGCGCGCTCGCGCGGTTCTGAATTGCGCCGTTTGCCCGAGCAGTTGCAGCAACTTGCGGACAGCGGCCTGCAGCCACGTTTGCTGTTTCTCACCGCCGACAGCCGCAGCATTCTCAAGCGCTTTGGTGAAACCCGCCGCCGCCATCCGCTGACCTTCGACCAGCAAGCCCTGCCGGCGGCCATCGAACGCGAACGAAACCTGCTGCAGCCCCTGCAGGCCCGCGCCGACTGGGTGATCGACACCAGCGAAATCAACATTCACCAGCTGCGCCAGCAGGTATGGAAATACGTCGGCTCGGAACAGTCCACCATGACCATCGTGCTGGAATCCTTTGCCTACAAGCGTGGCTTGCCGCAGGACCTGGACTTTGTGTTCGATGTGCGGCATTGTCCCAACCCGCACTGGATCGATGAACTGCGTGGCCAGACCGGCCAGGACACCGCGGTGCGCGATTGGCTGGAAAGTGATGCCACGGTTCAGGCACTGCGCGCCGACATCCTCGGGTTCCTGCAACGCTGGTTGCCGGAAATCCGCGACAGCCAGCGCAGTTTCATCACCATCGGTATCGGCTGCACCGGCGGGCGGCATCGCTCGGTATACCTGGCCGAATGGCTGGCCGGCCAGTTGCGCCAGGATTTCACCTCCGTCGAGGTCTACCATCGCGAGTTGAACGGCACATGAGCGCAGCAGAACCCCGCGATGTTGAATGCGGCATTGTGCTGGTCACGCACGGCGAAATCGGCCGCGCGTTGCTGGACGTGGCCGAGTTCATTCTCGGCCAGTCGCTGGCGGCAGTAACATTCGTCCCGTTCCGGCAGTCGTCCATGGAAACCACCGGCGCCAGCGAAATCCTGACCGCCATCAGGGCTGCCGACAGAGGCCGTGGCGTCCTGGTGCTCGCCGACGTTGGAGGGGCCAGCCCCTGCAACCAGGTCACACGGCTGCTGGCGGACAGCGGTGCGGCGCTGGTCACCGGCCTCAACCTGGCCATGCTGATCCGCGCCTGGAACTATCGCCAGCACGATGCGCAACAACTCGCTAAACTGGCTGCGGAGGGAGCAGTCCGTGATATCCAGGAGTACCAGCCATGAGGAGCGCGTCCGCATGATCAGCCAGAACGTCACCATCGTGAACAAGCTGGGCCTGCATGCGCGCGCCGCCTCCAGGCTGGTGAATTGTGCCTCGGCTTTCGCCGCCGACGTGTGGATCAGCCGTGGCCAGCGCGAGGTCAACGGCAAGTCCATCATGGGCGTGCTGACGCTTGCGGCAGGCAGAGGCACGGAACTCGTCGTGCGCACCGAGGGCAAGGACGAACAGGCCGCGATGGATGCGATCACCGGGCTGATTGCCGATTATTTCGGTGAGGGTGAATAAAGGATGCGGCTTCCGGACACCACAGCCGCATCAAGGCAGGTCCGCTGAATGACCCTGGCGCTGACAGGGCACCCGGTTTCACGTGGCATCGCCATCGGCCAGGCGCACCTGGCAGAACGCAATGAGCTGGAAATCGGCGAGTACCGTATCCAGGAAGACAAGGTTGAAGCCGAAGTGGAACGCCTGCACCAGGCGTTGCATTCGGCACGCGATCAACTGGAGCTGCTGGACCAGCGCGTCAACCGCAGCGCCGGCATGGCCGCGAGTGAAATCATCCAGACCCACATCCTGATGCTGGCTGATTCGTCGATCGGCGATGCGGCTGAACAGCGGATCCGCGATGAACTCTGCAACGCTGAATGGGCGCTGCAACTGCAGCTCGAAGCCATCCTGATGGAATTCCGCCACATGGACGACGAGTACATCCGCTCGCGCGGCGAGGATGTGGCGCAGGTGATCCACATGGTGCAAACCGAGCTGGGCAAGGCCGGCAGCAACATGCCGTTTGACAACATTCCGGACCGCCTGGCCGACACCCTGGTGGTGACTGCCGAGCTCACGCCCGGCGAACTTGCACTGCTGCATGATCGCGGTGTGGCGGGAATCGTCACCGAACACGGCAGCCCCTACAGCCATGCCGCCATCCTTGCCAGCAGCCTGGGCATTCCGGCGGTGTTTGGGGTGCGGCTGGCGCACCACCTGCTCACCGAGGGCGAAAACCTGATTCTCGATGGCCGCCTGGGCGTGGTGTATGCCGACCCCGACGAGGCCTTCATCGAGCATTACCACGAGATCGAGCGCATCACATCGCGCTTCAAAAAGTCGCTGGACGAAATCCGCGACAAACCGGCGCGCTGCCTGGACGGCACCCCCGTGTTGCTGCAGGCCAATGCCGAACGCGAAGATGAAATCCGCGCCGCGGCGGAGCTGCATGCGGATGGCGTGGGCCTGTTCCGCACCGAATTCCTGTTCATGCGCGGAGCGGCCCCGGATGAGGAAACCCAGCTGGCCGAATACACGGCGGCCATCAAGGCGCTGGCCAGCAAGCCTCTGACCATACGCACCATGGATCTCGGTGCCGACAAAACCTCGGAAGCGCTGGATTTCAGCCTGTTGCGCAGCTCCCTGAACCCGGCGCTGGGTTTGCGCGCCATCCGGCTGTGCCTGCGTGACACCGACCTGTTCAAAACCCAGCTGCGGGCCATCCTGCGCGCCAGCGCGCTGGGCAAGGTCCGTTGCCTGGTGCCGATGCTGACCAGCGTGCATGAAATCCTGATGGTGAAAACCCTGCTGGACGAGGCGCGCACCGAACTGAAAGTCCGTGGCCAGGCGTTTGACCCGCAAATGCAACTGGGCGGCATGATCGAAGTGCCGGCTGCGGCGCTGGCGATCGAGGACCTGGGCCACCACCTGGATTTCCTCTCCATCGGCACCAACGACCTGCTGCAGTACGCGCTGGCCGCCGACCGGGTGGACGAGCAGGTGGCGCATTTGTACGACCCGCTGCACCCTGGCGTTGTGCGCCTTTTGCATTACATGTTCACCGCCTCTCGCGAGGCCGGCCTGCCCGTCACCGTCTGTGGCGAAATGGCCGGTGACCGGCGTTATACGCGCTTGCTGCTGGCACTGGGCCTGCGCTCCTTCAGCATGCATCCCGGCCGCCTGCTGGAAGTCAAGCAGGCCATCATCGAAACCGACGTGAGCCGCGCATCCGCGGCGCTGGAGTACTGGCTCAAACTCGGCGCCGGTCGGCAGGATGTTTCCCTGCTGCGCCTGCTGGACCAGTCGCAGAAATAGTCCCGGGCAGTACAGGTTGGGGATAATTCCCCTCTGCATGTACCTGCCCGTAGGAGGGGCTTCAGCCCCGACAGGTGCTTGCGATGGTAGGAGGGGCTTCAGCCCCGACAGGTAAAGGTTCGGCGCTAAAGCGCCTCCTACGG
>CBFGWJ010000073.1:0-7918 GCA_965652335.1 uncultured Gammaproteobacteria bacterium
AGCCCCAGTCCATGTCCAGTTCGCCGCGCGCCATCTGGATGCGGTCTTCCACGATCTTGGCTACGCGCGGGTGCAGCTTGAAACCTTCCGGAATGGTGGTGAGCCGGTCGGAGAGTTCGCGAATCCGCGCCACCGGCACCGTGGTGTCAACACTGCAGGGTGCTTCGACATGGCCGAAATTGCGCCAGTTGGCGGCGTATTCATTGGTGCGAGGCTCGGTGGTGACGTCGGCGACCTGGTCGCCGCGGTCCAACTGTTCGCGGTACTCGTCCATCATTTGCTGCGGCACATTCTTGTCAATGATGCCGCGGCTGATGAGGTCGTCGGCATACTTGTTTCGCGTGGTCGGCAGCTTGCGGATCGCCTGGTACATCAGCGGCTGGGTGGCGGCCGGCTCATCCGCTTCGTTATGGCCGTGCCGGCGGTAACAGAACAGGTCGATCACCACATCGCGCTTGAACGTGGTGCGGAAGTCGCAGGCAATTTTCATGACGTGGTGGACGGCTTCGGGATCATCCGCATTGACGTGGAAAATCGGCGCGTTGACCATCTTTGCCACCGCCGTGCAGTAGGGGGTTGAACGCGCATCGAGCGGATTGCTGGTGGTGAAGCCGACCTGGTTGTTGATCACGATGTGCAGGGTTCCACCCACGGCAAAACCGCGCACTTCCGACATCTGGAACAGCTCCATCACCACGCCCTGGCCGGCAAATGCCGCATCGCCGTGGATCAGGATGGGCATCACCTGGTCGTGCGTGGTGTCCTTGCGCCGCACCTGGCGGGCGCGGGCCGAACCGGCCACCACCGGGTCGACGATTTCCAGGTGCGAGGGGTTGAACGCCAGCGCCATGTGCACCGGCCCGCCCGGTGTCTGGATGTCGGAAGCGAAGCCCAGGTGGTATTTCACGTCGCCGGAGCGCAGCGGGTCCTGCTTGGCCAGGCTGCCTTCAAATTCGGCGAACAGCATGGCCGGTGACTTGCCGAGGATGTTGACCAGCACGTTCAGGCGCCCGCGGTGGGCCATGCCGATGACGATTTCCTGCACGCCGCGTTCGCCGGCGTGCAGCATGGTTTCATGCAGCAGCGGGATCAGGCTGTCGCCGCCCTCCAGGGAAAACCTCTTCTGCCCGACGTAACGGGTGTGAAGGTATTTTTCGAGCCCCTCGGCGGCAGTCAGCATCTCCAGGATACGCAGCCGCTCAGCATCGTTTACGTCATATATGCCGCCACTGCCTTCCATGCGGTTCTGCAGCCAGTCGCGCTTGGTGGTGTCATGGATGTGCATGTACTCGAGGCCGATGCTGCCGCAGTAGACACGTTGGCACAGTTCGACGATTTCGCGCAGCTTCATGCGCTTGGGCGCAACCAGCGTGCCGGTGTCGAACCAGGAATCGAGGTCGGCTTCACCCAGGTCGTTGAATTCCAGCGTGAGGTCCGGCACCGGGTCGCGATGGGGCTTGCCCAGCGGGTCGAGTTTCGCTGTTTCATGGCCGCGAATGCGGTAGGCGTGAATCAGCTTGAGCACGGCCGCCTGCTTGTGGTCGGATTCGCGGTAGTCCGCTTCCTGCGTGGGGGCCAGGCGCCCCAGCAGGCGGAATTTTTCCTGCACGTCCAGGTGGCCCCGTTCGGTGGCCTGGCCGTTTCCCGCCGCGTGGCCAGCGGTATCACGCATGCGTGTGAACTCGGCCGCCCACTGGTGCGGCACACTGTCGGGTTCCTCGAGCCACTGCTCGTACCAGGCCTCGATCAAGGGCGCATTGCTGCCGTAAAGATAGGAAGAATTCTTCAGTTCCTGCAAACTACGATTCACGCTAAAACCTATTCATCACACATTCCGGCGCCGTGCCGGGAGAATGTTGCCGGGTTGCCAAAAAAGCCGGAAAAATCACTCCTTTCCGGCACAATCGAACATTATAACTGAGCCCTTTGCTTATGGGGGCGGGAACAGCATGATTCAACGCGGCAACCTGCCGCAGGCAGGGTTGTGCTGGCGTGGATCGCAACCTGCCCATGCTTCAGCGATCGGCCAGGTAAAGGTGGCCCTGGTTCAACAACAGCAGCAGCGTCTCCTGGTCGTTCGGCGGGAGGCCCGGCAAGTCCAACACCGGAACGCTGAAACTGCACAGGGCTTCAGCCAGCGACTGGCTGCACGGGAATTCTTCACCGGCGGCAAACAGGCGGGCCCGGCCAGGTTGCCCAGGGACACGTATCCAGTTCAGGCGGGTCCAGGGATTACGCTGCAGGCCGGCGGAATCGAGAGCCTGAAAAAGCTCCGGCAAGCTCATCGCGTCCTCTGGCGGCGCTGGCTGGTGTGCCAGGCGGTAACGGCTGGTAAAGGCGGCCAGGAAGCCAGCGAGGTCCAATTCGGCAGTTCTTGAACCCGGGCCAGTCACATCAAGCAACCCGCTCAACTGCTGCAGGGCTGGTGCCGAAATCTCCCCAGGCCGGTTGGATGCCTGCAGCGGCGGGTCGGTGAACCGCCGTCCCTCCTGGTGTTGTTCCGCCAGCCAGTCGCCCAGTGCCTGGAACAGGTCGGCCTGGCTGGGAGCGCGCAAGCCGATGGACCAGGTCATGCCCAGGTCCACGGCGAGCCCGTAGTGGGCGATGCCGGGTGGCAAGTAGAGCATGTCGCCGGGTTGCAGCACCCACTCCTGTTCCGCCGTGAACTGCCGCAGCACTTTCAGGTCGCAATCCGGCAGCAGGTCGGGCGCGAACTGGTTGGCAACCTGCCAGCGGCGCTGCCCCGAAGCCTGCAGCAGGAACACGTCGTACTGGTCCACATGCGGGCCGACCGAGCCGCCGGGCGCGCTGACGCTGACCATCAGGTCATCGATGCGCCAGCAGGGCAGAAAGGCAAACCGGGCCATGAGCGACTGCAACGGCGGGAAGTGTTTCTCAACGTCCTGCACCAGCAGGCACCAGTCCTGTTGTGGCAGCCCGGCCAGTTTTTCCTCGCCAAAAGGGCCATGCTCGACCGTCCAGTCAGCCCGCTCAAAGGCCCCGGTTACCAGCCGCGCTTCCACCAGCTCTTCGCAGGCCAGGCCGGCGATGTCGTTTTCATCCAGCTCGGGTTCAAAGCCGGGGAACGCCTGCCGCAGCAGGCAGGGCTTCTTCTGCCAGTAATCGCCCAGGAACTTCTCAACCGGCATTCCCGCCAGGGGCCAGCCGTTGGCCGGAATGTTCATTCCTCTCTGTTTTTGGATGGGTTGGCGCCGCTTGCGAGTTCCCGCGCCAGCTGGTCTGCCAGGCCAATGTAGGATTGGGGAGTCAGAGCCAGCAAGGCATTGCGGGCTTCGGTAGGAATGTCCAGGCTGTTGATCAGGGCAGCGAATTCTTCCCGGCCCACGCGTTTGCCCCGGGTCAGGGCTTTCAGCTGTTCGTAGGGGTTTTCCAGACCATAGCGCCGCATCACGGTCTGCACCGGTTCGGCCAGCACTTCCCAATTGAGATCCAGGTCCTGTTCCAGCCGGGCACCGTCGACTTCCAGTTTGCCCAGGCCCCGGTTGAGCGAGGCCAGTGCGATCAACTGGTGGCCAAACACCGTGCCGATGGAGCGCAGCGAGGTGGAGTCCGTGAGGTCGCGCTGCCAGCGCGAGACCGGCAATTTTTCCGCCAGGTGGTTGAGCAGGGCGTTGGCAAGGCCGAAATTTCCCTCGGCATTTTCAAAGTCGATGGGGTTCACCTTGTGCGGCATGGTGGACGACCCGACTTCGCCCTCGATGGTTTTCTGGCGGAAATAACCCAATGAAATATAACCCCAGGTATCGCGGCAAAAGTCGACCAGGATGGTGTTGATGCGGGCCTGCAACTGGAACAGTTCGGCGATCCAGTCATGCGGCTCGATCTGGGTGGTATAGGGGTTCCATTGCAGGCCCAGTGATTCCACCAGATGCTGCGACAGGGCAGGCCAGTCGGTCTTCGGGTAGGTCACCGCATGGGCGTTGTAATTGCCCACCGCGCCATTGATCTTGCCCAGGAACTCCTGCCGGGACAGCTGTTGAAGTTGGCGGTGCAACCGGTGTGCCACATTCGCCAGTTCCTTGCCCAGTGTGGTGGGCGAGGCCGGCTGTCCGTGGGTGCGCGACAGCATGGGCTGGCTGCTGTACTGATGCGCCAATTGCGCCAGCACGTCATGCAGCCCTTCGAACTGGGGCCGCAGCAGGTCGCGGTACAGGTCCCGCAACATCAGGGCATAGGCCAGGTTGTTGATGTCTTCGGAGGTACAGGCGAAATGCAGGAACTCGGCCCGCCCGGCCAGCTCAGGTAGCTGCTGGAATCGTTCCTTGAGAAAATACTCGACAGCTTTGACATCGTGGTTGGTCACCGCTTCGATGTCCTTGATGCGCTGCGCATCCGCGCTGCTGAAGTTCCGCTCCAACTGCTGCAGGAATTCAACCGCGGCGGGCGCCAAGGCGGGCATTTCGGCAATCGAAGCCTCTTCGCACAGGGCCCGGAACCAGCGCAGTTCCACGATGACGCGGCGGTGGATCAGCCCGAATTCGCTGCAGTAGCCGCGCAGCGCAGCGGTTTTACCGGCATAACGTCCGTCGACCGGTGACAGGGCTGTCAGTTCGTTCAATGCCAACAAGGGAACACTCTCCGCCAGGCAGGCCTTGTGCCGCCCGATTCATGCCAAACCAGCCCGCTATTCTACATTGCCGACCGGCTTTGAATACCGCCGGTAACCGGCAAAAGGTCCACAGTGGTGTACGCCGGCTTCACGCAGGCACTAAAATACGCCCGGTCAAAAGATCACAACATTCCATTCCAGCCAAAAATACACGGAGATTTGATTCGATGAATTCAGAGTACCGCACGGAAAAAGACAGCATGGGCGAACTGCAAGTGCCCGCGAATGCGCTTTGGGGTGCGCAGACACAGAGAGCCGTGCAGAATTTTCCGGTCAGTGGGCTCACCATGCCGGCGGAATTCATCCGCGCCCTGGGTCTGATCAAGGAAGCGGCCGCGCGCGCCAACCGCGAACTCGGCCTGCTGGATACCGACCGTGCCGCAGCCATCGAGGCCGCCGCACGCAAGGTCTCGGCCGGTGAAGTGAACGAGCAGTTTCCCATCGATGTGTTCCAGACCGGCTCCGGCACCAGTTCCAACATGAATGCCAACGAAGTGATTGCCCACCTGGCCAATGAGGGCAATTCGCTGGCGATCCATCCGAATGACCACGTCAACATGGGCCAGAGCTCGAATGATGTGGTGCCGACCGCCATCCAGGTGAGCGCAGCCTTGCTGGCCAGCCAGGAGTTGATCCCCGCGCTGAAACACCTGGCGGAAACGCTGGACATCAAGTCCGAGGAATTGTCGGGGATTGCCAAAACCGGCCGCACCCACTTGATGGATGCCATGCCGGTCACGTTTTCGCAGGAACTTTCCTGCTGGTCCAGCCAGATCCGCTCCAACATCAAGCGCATCAAGAGCGCCCTGAAACGCGTGCGCAGGTTGCCCCAGGGTGGCACGGCGGTAGGTACCGGGATCAACGCGCATCCGGAGTTCGGGCCGCGCGTGGCCGCAGCCTTACACGACCTGACCGGCGTAAAGTTCAAACCGGCTGACAACCTGTTCGAAGGCATCAGCTCGCAGGATGCCGCGGTGGAACTTTCCGGACAGCTGAAAACCCTGGCCTGCAGCCTGATGAAGATTGCCAATGACCTGCGCCTGATGAATTCCGGGCCACTGGCCGGGCTGGGGGAAATCGAACTGCCCTCGCTGCAACCCGGCTCGTCCATCATGCCCGGGAAGGTCAACCCGGTGATCCCTGAGGCGGTGTGCATGGTGTGCGCGCAGGTGATCGGCAATGACAGCACCATCACGGTGGCGGGACAGTCGGGCCTGTTCCAGCTGAACGTCATGTTGCCGGTGGTGGCGCTGAACCTGATCCAGAGCCTGGAAATCCTGTCGAGCTCGAGCCGCCTGCTGGCCGATTCGGCCATTGCCGGCTTCCGCGTGCGCGAAGATGTGATCAGCCGCGCCCTGGAGCGCAACCCGATACTGGTAACGGCGCTTAACCCGGTGGTGGGTTACGAACTCGGCGCCAGCATGGCCAAGCAGGCCTACAAGGAGGGCCGGCCGATCAAGGAAGTGGCCAGGGAGCGCACGGAACTGAGCGATGAAGACCTGGACCGGCTGCTGGATCCGCTGGAACTGACGCGCGGCGGCATCAAGGAATAAACATCGGCGGGCTGGCCCGGCCGGCAGCTCAGCTGTCGGTCGCCCGGCGCCGCAGCCACAGGGCGGCGGCCAGGAATGCGGCAGCCACCACCAGGCCATAAAGCATGTCGACGGAAACCAACCGGTCGAGGATATTGCCAACCGTCACCGAGTGATCGAAACCATCCGTCAGGCTCACTCCCAGCGCAACCTCACCCCTGCCATTCTGCACCTGCGCGGTGAGGATGGCAGGGCTGTTGGCGATCCATTGGCCGATCACGCCAAACAGGCTGCTGTTCAGGGTGAAGGTCTTGAGAAACTCTATCCAGCTTTGCAGGATGGAGAATATGATCGGTGGCAACAGGGCAAACAGCAGTGGAACCCGGGGTGAAAATGCCGAAACCAGCATCAGCCACGCGGCGATCGGCAGCGACCAGATGGAGGTTGCCAGGTAACTGAAACCCACCATGGACCAGGCTTTGAGCGGCTGCATTTCGCTGATGAACAGCGTCCAGGGATTCTCTCCCACTGACAGCACCATGACGGAGGCGATCGCCGTGGCAATGATTTGCGTCAGTATGAATGCAATCAGGAAACACAACGGTGCCGTGATCATTGCGCTCAGCAGCTTGGACAGCAGGGTCAGGCTGTCGGATGCCGGCAATGACTTCCAGAACAGGATGCTGCGGTCCTTGCGGTCGTCATACAGTGAGCCCAGCAGGTAGAAGAACACCACCACCGAAAGCACAATGGTGAAGAACACCGAGCTGCCCAGCATCACTTCATAAAGATGCAGTTGACGGAATTCGCTGGATTGCTCGGCCAGCATGCGGATGGCTTCACGGAAGGTGTAAAGCTCATTGTCGAAATGTGTCGTGGTAAAGATCGACATCAGCAACAGGCCGATATGGATCAGGCCGATCACGATGGGCGTGGTGCGGAATGCGCCCTTGTTTTCCCAGAATTCGCGCTGCATCAGCGCCAGCAGGCGGTTCATCGCGCAACCCCCGTGCCGCCGACCGGTTGCATCGTGGCCACGAACAGGTCGGCTACGCTGGGCGTGCGTACTTCCCCGAGTTGCGCCAGTTGCCCGCGGTCAGCGCCATCAAACAGGAAAATGTGCCGGCCAAAGGATTGGGTTTCATGCAGTGGTTTCAGCGCCCGGGCTGAGGCAGCCTGGTCGGGCTTCACCATGACCTCGGTGTAGCGTTGCTGGACTTCCTCCATGCTGCAGTGCAGGGCGATCCTGCCATCATCGATGAAAATCAGGTCGGTGAGGATGTGCTCCACCTCTTCCACCTGGTGGGTGGTGATGATGATGGTGCGTTCCTCGTCAAAATAATTGTTCAGCAGGTTGGAGTAGAACTCCTTGCGGTAAAGGATGTCGAGGCCCAGAGTCGGCTCATCCAGCACCAGCAGTCGGGCATCGATCGACATCACCAGCGCCAGGTGCAGCTGGGCCACCATGCCTTTGGACAGCTGCTTGACCCTGCTGTCCATGCTGATCTTGGTCTTGGCCAGATACTGCATGCAGGTTTCGCGGTTGAAGCGGTGGTGCAGCCGGCCAGTCAGTTCGATCAGCTGTTTCACCTTGATCCAGCGCGGCAGCACGGCGACATCGGCGATGAAGCAGACGTCTTCCATCAGCCTCGAGCGCTGGCTCGATGGGTCGAGGCCCAGCACGTCCAGCTTGCCATCGTAGGTGGTCAGCCCCAGGATGGCCTTGATCAGCGTGGTCTTGCCGGCGCCGTTGGGG
>CBFGWJ010000074.1:0-7875 GCA_965652335.1 uncultured Gammaproteobacteria bacterium
GAATTCCTGCGAATGGGTTACTTCAATGGCTAATGGCCCATGCGCACTGTATCGGGACTTGCGTAGGATAAAATACCAGAACGACCATTCGTACCACAGGTTTGAGGCAATCGCCGGTGTCCAGCAGCAGGCTCAACAACGTTTTGACGGAAAGCTACCGCCCCACGCAGCTGCTGCGCTATGCCGGCCTGTTCACCTGGCTGTGCGCTTCGATTCCGCTATTGTGGATGTTTTCCACCTATCCCATCCAGCTCGACCAGGAGCGCTACGTAGGCTGGTGGATACTGCACCTGGTATTCGGCCTGACCTACTGGAACCTGGTGCGCGAACTGCCGCTGCGTACCCCCTTGCCGCACCGGCTATTCGCCGCCACCGTGCTCAGCCTGAGCGCCGTGGGCATCAGCCTGATGTCACAATCCGGCCTGGGTGGCCTGCTGCTGTTGCTGGTGGCGGGTTTGTTGCCATGGATCTTCAGCATGGTGTGGGCCTGGGCCTGGCTGCTTGCCCAGAGCCTGTGCCTGGCCATTGCCCTCTACACCGTGCCCAATGTATCGCTGACCGACGCCGCCATGACAGCCGGACTGTTCATGGGAATTTCCCTGTTCGCCTTCATGAGTTCGGTGGTGGGCTTGCGCCAGCATGCGGCGCGGGATGAGCTGCGGAAGCTCAATTCCGAACTGCATGCCACCCAGGCGTTGCTGGCCGACAATACCCGCATTGCCGAGCGGGTGAGGATCGCCCGCGAGTTGCATGACCTCGTGGGCCATCACCTGACGGCGCTGACGCTCAACCTCGAGGTGGCCACCCACCTGGTGGAAGGCAAGGCGCTGGAGCATGTGCAGCAGGCGCGGTCGCTGGCCAAGCTGTTGCTGGCGGATGTGCGCGAGGTGGTGAGTGATATGCGCGAAAACGACAAAGTGGATCTGGCTGCCGCGCTCAATACGCTGGTGGAAGGCGTGCCGGAGCCGGCCATACACCTGGATCTGCCGCGCAAACTGGCGATGCTGGATCCGGTGCCCGCCCAGGTGTTGCTGCGCTGCGCCCAGGAGGCCATTACCAACAGTGTGCGGCATGCCGGTGCGCGTAACCTGTGGATACGGCTGGCTCAGGACGAGAACGGCGTGGCGCTGGCGGCGCACGATGATGGCCGCGGCTCCAGCGACCTGGCGCAGGGCAATGGCTTGAGCGGCATGCGGGAGCGATTGGAGCAACTGGGCGGCGAACTTCGGTTAGAATCCAGCCCAGGCGCCGGTTTTTCCCTGCATGCCTGGCTGCCGCTGGAGGCAAACTGATGATTCGTGTGATGCTGGTTGACGACCAGAACCTGGTACGCAAAGGCGTGCGCAGCCTGCTGGAGTTGTCCACCGAGATCGAGATTGTGGCCGAGGCCGCCGATGGCGCCGAAGCCATACGCATGCTGCCGGAAGTCGATCCTGACGTGGTGTTGCTGGACATGCGCATGCCCGGAATGTCGGGCATCGAACTGCTGCAGACCCTGGCCAAGAACGACGCCGTGCCACCCACCATCATACTCACCACCTTTGATGACGATGAACTGGTGCTGGCCGGGATCAAGGCCGGCGCGCGCGGTTATTTGCTGAAGGACGTGTCGCTGGAAGACCTGGTTGAAGCCGTGAAAACCGTGGCTGACGGTGGCAGCATCGTCAAGCCGGCGGTTACACAACGTTTATTGAAGGGGCTGGAAAACCTGCACACCGATTTTTCCAGCCTGGACCGACCCGATCCGCTGACCGAGCGCGAAACGGAAATCCTGCGGTTGATGGCCGGCGGTTACAGCAACAAGGAAATCGCCAACAGCCTGGGTGTGGCGGAAGGCACGATCAAGAACCATGTCTCCAACATACTTTCCAAGATGGGCGTGCGGGATCGCACGCGGGCGGTGCTGAAGGCGTTTGAGCTGGGGCAGATTTGAATAACTTCTGTTGGAATTCGTCGGGGCTGAAGCCCCTCCTACGGATTCCTCAGCTATCGGGGCTTGCGCACTTCCTGCGGGTCAACGGTGCAGGAGGCGCGGAAGCGCCGACCCCGGCTAGCCCGCCTTGTCGAGGTGGTCGAACTTGCGCTTCAGGTTCTCGCTGCGATCGGTAACGATGCGCTCCAGTGTTTCCACGCGTTGCCTGAGGTCGGATTCCAGTGAGTCGAGGCGGCGGTTCAACGCGTCAATGGACTGGTGATCCGCTTTGGACAGTTTGTCCTTGGCGTGATGGCGATAGGCCTCGCCGACAATGCCGGCGATGGCGATCAGTGCAATGGCGGTCCACATGCTCAAACTGAAATCTCCTGGGTCCTTGATGGGTAGTTTTGCCGGAATGGGCCCTGATTGCCAGTGACAAAAGTCATACCAGCCCATGTCATGCCGCGATCGTCACCGCCGGGCAGGCGGGCAAGGCCCGGTGGCGCAACTGCCCTGGTGCCGGCTCCGGCGCGGCCTGCCCTTGAAAAATTCACCGGGTGACCTGAAATTTTTTGCCGCGAACGTGGTCAACCAAGCCCGAAGCCGCCTTCAGGAAAACAGCCTTCGGGTCAGGGTACCACTGGTGGCGACAAGCCATTTGACCGGGGCAGTTTTACCGGGCGGTTGGTCGCCGCATCTGCCGGCCGGCCCGCTGGCCGATTTGCCACTGGGCTGTCACGGTTGCCGGAAAGTGTAACGAAATTGACGCGGGCTGGTAAGCTTCCGGGCCGGGTCGACAATAAAGGCAACACAAAAAAATGCTGCGTCCATGAATCAGAAAACACACCAGGATTGGGGAGATCATCATGACTGAAGTCAGGATTGAAGCCCGCGCACTGACCAAGCATTACGGCCCGCTGGTCGCCGTCAGTGACATGAGCTTTGAACTGCACGCCGGGGAAGTCCTCGGCTTTCTCGGCCCTAACGGCGCCGGCAAGTCCACCACCATGAAAATGCTCACGGGCTTTCTCACGCCCAGTTCCGGCACTGCGCTGATCAACGGTCATGACATTGTCGAAGATTCGCTGGCGGCCCGTCGCGGCATGGGCTACCTGCCCGAAGGCGCGCCCGCCTACGGTGAAATGACGGTCAGCGCCTTCCTGCAGTTTGTGGCCCGTGCGCGCGGGTTCAGTGGCACCGAGGTGCGGGCGAAAGCCGATGCGGCCATGGACCGGCTGAACCTGCGGCATGTGCAGCACCAGGTCATCGACACGCTTTCCAAGGGTTACAAGCGCCGTGTCGGGTTGGCTCAGGCCATCCTGCACGATCCGGCCATCCTGATCCTGGACGAGCCCACCGATGGACTCGACCCGAACCAGAAACATGAAGTCCGCAGCCTGATCCAGGACATGGCGGCAGAAAAAATCATCGTGATCTCGACCCATATTCTTGAAGAGGTCCATGCCGTCTGCAACCGCGCCATGATCATCGCCGATGGCCGCCTGTTGCTGGACGACACTCCGGCCGGTTTGCTCAGCCGCTCGCGCTATCACAATGCGGTGACGCTGGTGGTGGACGATCTGCAGAAAGCCGCCAGTGTGTTGAGTGAGCTGCCAGGTGCGCGCAAGGTGGAAATCCGCGATGGCGAGCTCACGATTTTCCCCGATCGCGACGCAGCGCTGCTGCAGGTGGTTTCCGACCGCGTGCGCGAGCAGGGCTGGAAAGTGCATGAACTGCGTCTCGAGCAGGGCCGCATGGATGAAGTGTTCCGCCAGGTAACCCGCATGGAGGCACGCGCATGAACGCAGCAAGCAGGCAATCCTCCGCGCTTCCCGCCATCAATGTGATGCGTCGCGAGCTGGCGGCCTATTTCGCCACTCCCGTCGCCTGGGTGTTCATTGTGATTTTCCTGGTGATGGCCGGAGTATTCACGTTTTACATCGGCTCCTTTTATGAGCGCGGCCTGGCCGACCTGGGGCCATTCTTCCAGTTCCATGCCTGGCTGTATTTGTTCCTGGTGCCGGCCATGGCGATGCGGCTGTGGGCCGAAGAACGCCGCTCGGGCACCATCGAGTTGCTGCTGACCTTGCCGGTCAGCCTGTGGCAGGCGGTGCTGGGCAAGTTCCTGGCGGCCTGGCTGTTCCTGGGCCTGGCATTGGCGCTGACATTTCCCATCTGGCTGACGGTCAACTTTCTGGGCAGCCCGGACAACGGTGCCATATTCGCCGCTTACATAGGCAGCTGGCTGATGGCCGGCGGTTTCCTGGCCATCGGCTCCTGCATGTCCGCGCTGACCCGCAACCAGGTGGTGGCATTCATCCTCAGCGTGGTGGTGTGCTTCGGATTCCTGCTCAGCGGCCTGCCGATGATCATGAACCTGTTCGCCGGCTGGGCGCCACAGGCCTTCCTGGACATGGTGGCGGATTTCAGTTTCCTGTCGCGTTTTGCTTCCATCTCCAAGGGCGTGCTGGACCTGCGTGACCTGTTCTATTTCGTGCTGGTCATCATCTTCTGGCTGCTGGCCAGCGTGGTGGTGCTGGAAATGAACAAGGCGGACTGAGATCAGGGAGCAGAATGGAGAGCATGAACATGACTACCAAGAATAAAGGACTGATGCCTGCCGCCAGCCTCGTATTGCTGGCGGTGCTGTTTGCCGTGCTGACGGTGCTGTCGGCCCGCTTGTTCAGCGGCGCCAGGCTGGACCTTACCGAAGACAAGCTTTATACCCTCAGTGAAGGCACGCAGAATATCCTGGCGGGCCTGGAAGAGCCGGTGAAGTTGTACCGGTTTTTCTCCGAGGAGCCCAGCCGCGAGTTGCCGCAGATCCGCAGCTATGCGAAGCGCGTGGATGAGTTGCTGGACGAGATGGTGCAGAACAGCAACGGCAATCTCACGGTCCAGCGCATCGACCCGGTGGCGTTTTCCGAGGAAGAGGACCAGGCCGCGCGCTTCGGCCTGCAGGCCGTGCCCATCGGGGCCAGCGGCATTACGCTGTACCTTGGCATTGCCGGCACCAACTCGCTGGATGATGTGCAGACCATGCCGTTCCTGCAACCGCAGAAAGAGCAGTTCCTGGAATATGACCTGGCCAAGATGATTTCCTCGCTGGGCAAGCCGGAGAAAAAGACCATAGGCGTGTTGAGCTCGTTGTCGATGCGCGGTGGTTTCGATCCGGCGGCGCAGCGCATGACCGACCCATGGGTAATCCACGAGCAGCTCAGCCAGTTGTTCAGCCTGCAGGACATCGACCCGCAGGCAGCCGCGTTGCCGGAAGACCTGGACCTGCTGGTGCTGATCCATCCGCGCGACCTGCCGGAAGAAATGCTGTACCGCATCGACCAGTTCGTGCTCGGTGGCGGCCGGCTGGTGGCGTTCATGGACCCGGTGGCCGAATCCGACCAGGGCCAGCCGGGCGACCCGATGGCGCAGATGCAGCGCGGCAGTTCCTCGACACTGGGTAAACTGTTGCCGGCCTGGGGCGTTGAGTTCGACACCAACCGCGTGCTCGGCGACCTGCAGTTCGGTATCGGTTCAGGCCAGAACCGGCACATCGGCATACTGTCGGTTCCGCCCGAAGGTTTGAATTCGAACGACATCATCAGTGCTGACCTCGAAGTCGTGAATTTCTCATCGGTGGGCTGGCTGCAGCCGGCCGAAAACGCCACCACGGGTTTCGAGGTGCTGGCGCGCAGCAGCGAGAATGCCGCGCCGCTGGATGCTTCACGCCTGCGGTTCCTCTCCAATCCCATGGACCTGATGAAGGATTTCAATCCCACGGGTGAGTCCTATGCGCTGGCGGCGCGTATTACCGGCAAGGCCGGTTCGGCGTTTGAAACCGTTCCGGAATCGCTGGCAGAAGAAAATGCCGCGGCCCACCTGAGCGAATCGGGCGAGCAGGGAATCAACGTGGTGCTTTACGCCGATACCGACATGCTGACCGACCGCCTGTGGGTGCAGAAACAGCCCTTCCTCGGCCAGGTGATCGTTAACTCATTTGCCGACAACGGCAATATCGTGGTGAACTCGGTGGACAACCTGCTGGGCGATGTAGACCTGATCAGCATTCGCACGCGGGCCAGTTCCAGTCGCCCGTTTGAGCGGGTTGATGCCCTGCAACTTCAGGCAGAGCAGAATTACCGCGCCACCGAAGAGCGCCTGCAGACCGAGCTGGCCGAAACCGAGGCGCGCCTGACTGAACTGCAGGCTGCGCGCGGCGAGGAAGACCTGCAGGTGCTGACACCCGAACAGCAGGAAGAGGTGCAGCGTTTCATGGATCGCAAGCTGGAAATCCGCAAGGACCTGCGCCAGGTGCAGCACGACCTGCAGCGCGATATCGACCAGCTGGGCACCCGCCTGAAGTTGCTGAACATCGTGGTGGTGCCGGCGCTGGTGATCCTGGTGGCGATATTCCTCGGGTGGCGCCGGCGGCAGCTGCGCAACCAGGCTGATAACACGGAGCTGAAAGCATCATGAGCAGAAAACATTTCTCCTGGTTGCTGGGAGCAACAATCGTGCTGGGCATTGTGGTGTTCCTGTTGCCGGGCCGCACCAGCAAGGACAGTGAAATGGCCACGCAGGCCCTGTTGCCGGGCCTGGCAGAGCGTGTCAACGAAGTGGAACAGGTGGAAGTGGTCCGTGCCGGCAATGAAACCCAGGCAACGCTGCAACGCCGCGATGGCGGCTGGGTGGTTGCCGAATTCGGCAACTATCCGGCCGACTGGCCGCAATTGCGTGAACTGCTGGCCAGCCTGGCGCGCGCGGAGATCATCGAACCCAAGACAGCCAATCCCGACTATTTTCCGCGTCTGGGTGTGAGCGATGTCAGCAAAGCGGACAGCAAAGCCACGCTGCTGCGGCTGAAGGGTGGTGGCCCTGATGTCGCCATATTGGTGGGTAACGCCGCCGACGGGCGCGACGGCCAGTATGTGCGACTGCTGGAAGGTGACCGGGCGCTGTTGATCGACCAGTCCTTGAAGATTCCCGCCGAAGGCAAGGACTGGCTGCAACGCGAGATCGTGAATA
The DNA here is from genome assembly GCA_965652335.1 of uncultured Gammaproteobacteria bacterium. GTDB lineage: Bacteria > Pseudomonadota > Gammaproteobacteria > Xanthomonadales > SZUA-36 > JAWXBM01. The sequence continues at coordinate 6,938 of CBFGWJ010000074.1, forward strand.
TTGCCGATGCCGAGGTGGTCGAGGTCGATGTGGCGCATGCTGATGGCACGCAGGTCCGCGCGATCAAAACGTCAGCCGACGATACCGACTTCGTCCTGCAGGACATTCCCGAGGGCCGTGAGGTGCTGTCCTCCTGGAGCGTGAATTCCATGGCCAATGCGCTGGCGAACCTGCAGCTGGATTCAGTAGCCGGGGCCGGGGATATCGATTTCTCCCAGGCGACGAAATTTCGTCTCCTCACGGCTGATGGCCTGGAAATCCTGGCGGAAGTGGCCGAAGCATCCGAAGCAACGGAATCCACTGACCAGGCTGCCATGGAGGACAGTGCTCAAAGCACCCCTCCTGCCGCCAAAACCTGGCTGCGCCTGAGTGCAAAAAGCCACAGCGCCGAAGCGCCCGCCGCGGACGAGGCGGCTGAAGAACAGGTGGCAGGGCAAGACACAGCTGAAGCCGGTGATTCAGCCGGAGTCCCAACGGAAGGCGAAAGCGAGGAAACGGATTCCGGGGAACCCACTGTCGCTGCTGCCCAGCGTGCGGAGGAAATCAACCGGCGGGTGAGTGGCTGGGCTTATGAGATCCCGTCCTACAAAGCCAGCGCCATGACCAAGAGAATGGATGACCTGTTGAAGGCCTGGCCGGAATCGGAGTGATGCAGCCAACGCAGCCGGCGCGCCAGCGCAAGCACCCGTGGCGCCGGCTGGCGCTGGCGGCTGGTGCGCTGGGTTTCACCGCTGTATTGCTGGGCGCGGCCGGTTCACATGCCATCGACCTGGGCTCCGATGCCGCAGCCAGGCGGTGGAACATCGCTTTGCAGATCCATTTTTTCCAGGCAGCCGCCTTGCTGGCGCTGGCGGCCTGCGTGGCCGGGCTTTGCGTTGGACGTGCCGCCTTGCCTGCTGAAGACCAGGCGGTTGGCCACGGGCCATCCGGTTGGTTGT
>CBFGWJ010000075.1:0-7781 GCA_965652335.1 uncultured Gammaproteobacteria bacterium
CCAGCGCGGGTAATCCGCCACTGCCGCCGCCAAGGTTTGGCCATCGCGCGCATCCACCAGCAGGCAGCGCACGGAGTCGGTGCCGAAATCCAGGCCGGCCACGCAGGCCGTGTGAGCAGGTGTGGTCGCCATCTTTGCGGTCGCCTCGCCCTGTACCAGGCGCTAAACCGGGCGCTAAACCAGCCGCTCAGCCAGCCGCTCAGCCAGCCGCGGCGCGCCGGGCTCGCCCAGCACGCGCACTTTGAAGCCAAGCTCACGGCTCAGCGCCAGCATCTCCTCAAACACATCGCCATAGGCCACGGCCACATGGTTGCTCTGGTAATGCGCCATCAGGGTTTCCTGGCTGATACCGAGGTCGGCCATCATGATGGGCCACTGCGGCGTGGTGCCCTGCCAGTAATGGTTCAGGCGTTCCTGCGGCAGCTCCACCACTTCGCCGCGGCCCAGGTCCATCCACAGCTCGCCGTGGCTCAGCCAGGTGCGCGCCCAGGTGATTTCACCGGGCAGGCTGACACCGGCAAACGTGCCGCCGGGAATGGGAAAGTACATCGATGGCTGGCGCCAGGAATGCACGCCCCGAAGCGTGTCGGGATCGTGGTTGAAGGCGTAGGCGCCGCAGCTGCCGGAGTTCAGCAGTACCCACAGGTAACGACCGTCTTCTTCTCCGCCCCAGCGCACGTCATGGAACATCACGGCTTCATGCAGTCCTTTCTTCCGCAGCACCCGCTTCATCAGTTCCATGGGTATGACGTTGCCCTGGTCGGCCTCGGTGGAGGTGATGAAGGGCGCGCCGTTCGATTCCGGCCGGCAGGCTGAATTCAGCAGGCCTTCGCAGAAATCACTGGGCGTGGTGACCGGAATCAGTCCCAGCTGGTACTGCCAGCCCAGGCAATCGGCCTTGAATTCGTCGATCAGGTCCAGGGCGGCGAGATACAGGCGCAGCTGCTGGCGCGTGGCGTCAACGGTGAAGTCCTCCACGCCGGGTTCGCCCCAGTGGAAGGTTACACCGCGGTTCTGCACAAACTTCAGCGCGTCCTCAACCCGCTTCGCGTCGATGTCCTTCATGCGCACCGGCAGCCAGGCCTGGTCCACCTTGTGTTCGGTGAACCCGTGCTTCACCAGTTCGCGGTGGCCGAAGTAGCCGTTCACCATGCCCATGGAAGTGTCACCGAACATCAGCACCAGGATGCGCCGCTGGCGAATTTCGCGCGCCACTTCCAGGGCCAACCGGTGAGCCCGTGCCGAGACCGGCGCGGAGTAGCTTATCTGTTCGCTGGAGTAGTCAATTCGCCCGGAAGAACACCATTCATCCAGCCGCTCCATGAACAGCGGATCGTCGCTCCAGTTGGGTGATTCAGTCCACGCGCGCGAGGCATGGCGGTCAACGCTTTCCAGGCAGGCGCCGCTGTTCAACAGGCCAACCAGTCCGGGAAAAGTGCCGTCGAAGTTGGAGGCCAGCAACAATGGATTGTCCTTGCCCACCACCCCATCCACCGTGTGCGGCCCGTACACCCAGTGCACGAACAGGCCGATCATGGGATCGTCGATGGGACCCAGCTTCTCGATGGATTCATGCGGCCTGGTCAGAAAGCCTTCCACCAGCCAGGGTTCACGGCCCAGCCGCTTGAGCGCGGCGCTCATCTGTGCCGTGGCTTCCTGCGCCAGCGGCAATGCCAGCTCGTTGGGTTTCTGCCGGTAGTCTCCGGGCCAGAACAGGGCGACTTTCTTGCTCACGATACGCTCCGGTCAATACAGGGTGGTTGAATCACTGCGGGTGAAACCCGGTGATATTGAGGGGGCACTGGAGTCCGGGCAGGGCGCGAACCACCTGATTCGCCGGGGCTTCATTCGCCAGCAGTCTCGCCGGCAAGAACGAAATAGTCATAGGCCGTGCGCGCCATCTCGGCGATCACGCGCTCATGGTCGCTGCCGCTGCCCACAGCGTTTTTGATGTACACCGTGATGACCAGGTGACCTTTGCCATCGGGCAGGCTGATGACCCCGGTGTCGTTGAAGGTTCCCGCGATCGTGCCGGTCTTGTGGGCCACCGGCGTTCCGGCGGGCAGCAGGCCTCTGATACGTGCGCTGCCCGTGTTGCAGCGCAACATGATGTCCTGCAGAACCTGTGTGCTGTCGGCGGACAGCAACTCGCCCTTCCACAGCCGCACCAGCAGCGCGTTCATGGCCTGGGGCGTGGCCTGGTCCTGCGGGTCCTGTTCAAACGCCAGGTATTGCGGACTGCCGCCACCCAGGCTGAAAGACTCGATTCCCGGCGTTCCGCGCGCCGCCATGTATTGGTCATAGGCGGATACGCCGGGTTCCGGTTCCGGCAGGCCGGCGTACTGCCGCAGCAACTGGGCGGTGGAGCGGTCGACGCGCATGTCATCGATGCCAATTTCACGCAACCAGGCGGTTACCGCCGCCGCGCCACCAATGGTTTCGAGGAAAACGTCCGTGGCCGTGTTGTCACTCTCGGTCAGCATCAGGTACATCAGGTTCTGCAGCGAGAGCTCAACACCCGGATACGGCAGGTAGGTGGTGAGCGCCGAGGAAACCACGCGCTGGCGATCCTCCACCGGCACCATCTGGTCCAGCGCCAGCTTGCCGGAATCGACCAGGCTCAGACCGTAAGCGGCCATGGCCACCTTGTAGGTACTGGCCATCGGAAACGACACTTCGCCGTTAAGGGAAACGGTGAGACCGGATTCGAGGTGGGTGGCCACCACGCCAACCACATTCTGCTGCTGCGCGCTGAAATGCCCAAAGCGGGCCTCGAGCTGCTGCCCGGCGTCAGCACCCGCGGCCCAGGCGTGGCTCGAACAGACCAGGATCGCTGCCTGCAGCGCCTTGGTGGCGAACCGCTGCGCTGTGGAAGTCAAAACGCCGCTCTGGATCAATGAAATCACCTGATTCACCTGTGTAGCTGGAACAAAAGGCTCGCAGCCGCCGGAACAGGAAAGCGGCCGCGCCAAAACAATCCCTGGCCGGCCGCTTTCCGGGCTTCCAGGGCGCCTGGAAACCGTGAGAAACCTGGCCTAGAAGTTGTAGGTCAAGGTTGCGCCAAAGGTACCGGGGTTGATCACGCTGGCGGTCGCCCGGACAAACCCGACTGCAGGACGAGCCGTGCCTCCTGAGTAGGCATACTCATCAAACAGGTTGGTGGCATACAGTGTACCGGTGAAAGACTGGCTCCTGAATCCCACATGGGCATCGACGACCACGTAGCTGTCCAGCACGAAATTGGCAATCAGCGGGTTGATGGGTTCGCCATCCGCGCCGATACCGCCTTCATAGCCGGTATCGCGATCACCCACGTAACGCACGCCGCCACCCAGGAAGCCATCGAGGTTGCTGTTGATGGTGAAGTCGTAGTTGGCCAGTACGGACGCGGTCCAATCCGGCACGCCTGGCAGGTTTTCGCCCGCCACGGCGCCGAATGCGGAAGTTTCATCATCATCCAGCGTGCTGTGCGCGTACGTGTAGCTGGTGACGACCGTGAAGTCCTCAGCCGGAACGAAAGTCAGCGTGCCCTCGAGGCCGTAGGAAGTCACATCGCTGTTGGCGTTACCGCCGGTCATGGCGCCGTTCACGAAAATCCGCGCCTGCAGGTCTTTCCAGTTGATGTACCAGGCGGCCAGGTCATAGGAAAACCTGCGATCCGCGCTGCTGCCCTTGACGCCCAGCTCATAGCTCCACAGCGTATCGGTTTCCACGATCAGCGGTGCCACGTTGTTGCCGTTCACATCGCGCAAAGGCAGGTTGGCGTTCTCGGGCCGGTAACCGCTGGCGATCCGCGCATACCAGGACACATTTTCCGAAGGCCGGTAGCGGGCCGCGAACGAGTAGGTATCGATATTGTTGCTGCTGCTGACCGGCGGCGTGTCGGTAATCAGGATTTCCGGACCGTCATCCACCGCCACCGTGGTTTCCACATGCGCCAGGCGCGCGCCTACGGTAACGTCGAAATCAGGGCGGAAGTAGTAAGTCAGGCTGCCGAAACCGGCCAGTTCCTCCAGCGTTGAGGGAATATCCACGTCCAGCAGCACAAAGTTGGCCGGCAGGCCTTCCAGGCGCTGCAGATTGCTGCTTTCCTCATCCGAATAGATACCACCGATGGTCCATTCCAGCTGTTCGTTGGCGTTGGATACCAGCCGCACCTCCTGCACGAACTTGTCGGTGGTGATGGCGCCGGTGAAAGGCGCTTCGGTGGTTGGCTGGCCGGAGAACAGGGTCAGCAGCGCGCCGAAGTCGGTCACCAGGTCGGTTGTCGAGGCATTCTCGGAAGACTGGAAGCTGGTGGAAGAGACCAGCGATGAGTTCTGGAAATCGTAGTTCAGCGTCAGGCCGTAGAGGTCGAAATCGTTGTTGTCTTCCGAATGGGAAGTGTCAGTGTCATACGGGCCGTAGGCCAGTTCAAATGGAGGACCATCCAGCGTCACGATATTCGAACCGTTCCATTCGGTGCGGCTGGACATGAACAGCAGGTTGCCGGAAAACGCATCGGTGAAATTGGCCGAGACCTTGGCCGAGATGCCCCAGGAGGTATAGCCGTTCACGTTTTCCTTGGCGCCGGAAACCGCCTGCGGAATGCGGTCGATGAAACCGCCCACGTCCTCATAAATGCCGGAGATGCTGAAGCCCACTTTTTCGCTGACGATAGGGCTGCTGATCTTGGCGCCGTATTTCTGGTTGAATTCGCCATGCTGGGTCCAGGACCAATCACTCTTCAGCGTACCGCCGAACTCGTCCAGTGACGGGTCCCTGGTGATGTAGCGCAGGATACCGCCCATGGAGGATGAGCCGTAGAGCGTGCCCTGCGGGCCCTTGATCACTTCGATGCGCTCCAGATCCATCTGCACCAGATCGCGGCCCAGGGTTGCGCCGGCGGCGTTGTTGTTGGTGGAGCCGATGGGAATATCATCCACGTAAATGCCCACGCTGGGCGCCGCCGTGAAGTTGGACACACCGCGCATGGTGATCTGGTTGGCGGTTGGCGTGGAGCCGCCGGAATAGTAGACACCCGGCGTGTAATTGATCACATCTTCCAGGGTGGTCAGGCCACCAACGGTGAAATCCTCCGGCTGCCAGGCCGTTACCGAAAGCCCGGTGTCCTGCAGCGAAACCGAACGGCGGGATGCGGTAACCAGCACTTCTTCCAGTGCATTGGCGTTTTCCGCGGCATTTTCGGCCTCCTGTGCGGATATACTCTGGGCAGGGATACTGGCCAGCGCTGCCATCATGGCAACGATCAGGGCTTTTCTGTTGACTGGTTTGCTCACAAGGTGTCTCCTTTGCGGTGCGCCATGGGTTACTTGAATAGTAATTTTCTAATGTGAAATTAATTTTCATATTAGCAATTAGTTGATCTAGAATGCAACACAAATGCAAAGTGTGTTTCACTTATGAAATATTTTCGATATTTGAACTGAAACGCCTATTCCTCCAGAACGGAAAACACCAGGAACAAGCGAGCAGCACCCATGAGCAGCGACAAGAACCAGGCAGCCAAATCCAACCCTCACCAGGCCAATTCGCTTCAGAGTGATCACAACGCCGTCGGCGCCGGCATCAAGCGCTACCGGCTGCGGCGCAAGTGGTCGTTGAAGGAGTTGAGCGAGCACAGCGGCATCCCGATTTCCACGCTTTCAAAGGTGGAAAACGGCCAGATGTCCCTGCGGCTGGAGAAATTGATGGCGGTGTGCCAGGCGCTTGACATCGATGTGATGCAACTGGTGTCGCCGGAGGAAAGCGAAGCGCCGCTGAAACTGGTCACCGGCCGGCGCAGCATCACGCGGAAGAAGCACGCCATAGTTATCAAGGGCGAGCATTCCAGCTACGAACACCATGCCAATGAACTGTCCAGCCGCCTGATGTCGCCGGCGATCATCGAGATCTACCCGGGCCGTACCCCCGAAATGATCAAGCACCAGGGCGAAGAGTTCATCTACGTGCTGGAAGGCCGCGTTGAAGCCATCACCGAATTTTACGAGCCCACCATCCTGGAGGTGGGCGACAGCATCTATATCGACTCCACCATGGCGCACAACGTGCGCGCGCTTGATGGCAAACCGGCCCGCGTGCTGAACATTTCCACCGCCACCAAGGAAATCAACGGCCAGACCCGGACCTGAGCGGCTGCGGCCAGGAGCCTGCCCGCAGCCTGTCCGGCCGGCCACCGCGAAACCCGGCCGCCGACTGCGCCACGGCGGAATGCTGTTTCCCTGCACGGTCGGGCGCGTACCGGTGGCAGCTTTCAAGCATTGTTTCATATATGAAAATAGTTTCTATTATGATATGTTTCGCGCCATGAAGATTTTTTCCGCCTATTTTGCCCACGAGACCAATTCCTTTTCACCGATCGCCACCGGCCTCCGCAGTTTTGAGGAGCTTGGCCTGCATCGGCTGGCCGACGGCGAAACCTCGGATCGTGGCACGCTGAAAGGCGCCAGCCATTTTTTTGAAGAAGCCAAACAACGGGGTGATGAAATCCACGTGGGGTTGTGCGCCCACGCGCAGCCCAGCCAGCCCTGTGACCGCCACACCTACGAAACCCTGCGCGGCTGGTTGCTGGATGACCTTCAGGCCGTCAATGACGGCCTGGACCTGGTGCTGATCTTCATGCACGGCTCGATGATGGCGGAGGGCTGTGAGGACTGCGAAGGCGACATCCTGCAGCGGATCCGGGCCATGGTCGGCCCGGACGTGCCGGTAGGCGTGCTGCTGGACCTGCATTGCAACATCACCGAACAAATGCTGGACCACGCCACCGTGATCCTGGCCTGCAAGGAATACCCGCACACCGATTTCAGGCAGCGGGCGCTGGAGCTTTACGATATCTGCGCCCGCACCCGCAAAGGTGAAGTCACTCCGGTGACGGGATTTGTCCGCGTGCCCATGCTGGGCCTGTTCCAGACGGCCAAGCCACCCATGCGCCCCTTCATTGATTCGATCGTCGCCAGGGAAGGCGCGCCAGGCGTGCTGTCGATTACGCTGGGCCATGGCTTTCCGTGGTCGGATTTTTCCGGCGCCAGCGCCAGCGTGCTGGTGGTGACCGATGGCCAGCAGCCACTGGCTGATTCCATGGCCCATGAGATTGCCGGGCAGTTCTTCGCCCTGCGCGAGTCGGGGCAATCCACCCTGCTGGGCATAGACCAGGCCCTGGACCAGGCCCTGGCGGAGCCTAAAGGCACGGTGGTGATTGCCGACATGGCGGACAACCCCGGCGGCGGCGCAGCCTCCGATTCAACGTTCATACTGCAGCGCATGCTGGAGCGCGGCATCAGCAATGCCGCCATCGCTTACCTGGGGGCCCCGGAAGGCGTTGAGCGAGCGTTCGCCGCCGGTGAAGGGCGAACGATGAGACTGACCGTTGGCGGCAAATTCGGCCCGGGTTCCGGCGAACCCGTCACCATCGACGCCACCATCCTGCGCCTGAGTTCCGACGCCAACCAGGCACATATCGCCGACGGCACACTGACGCACCTGGGGCGCACCGCGCTCATATCGGCGCAGGGTATCGAGATCGCCCTGAACGACATTCGCCAACAGCCGTTCACCCCTTCCGGGTTGTTCGAATGCGGACTGGACCCGTGGAGCAAGAAGATACTCGTTCTCAAGTCTACCCACCATTTCTATGCCGGCTTTCACCAGCGGGCCGAGAAAATTCTCTATTGTGATGCCCCAGGAACGCTGAACAGCGACATTTCCAGGTTGCCTTACCGCCACGTCCGGCGACCGATCTGGCCACTGGACCCGATCAACCCGCAAGAATTGACGGTCGC